>NZ_JAYMZR010000033.1:0-65376 GCF_035828615.1 Streptomyces sp. H27-D2
TCCGTGAGGAGGTGGTGGACTCCGGGCTGGTGTACGCGACGCGGATCTTCCGCGCTCCCGCGGGCAGCCAGGACTTCCCGGTCGTCAACGTCCAGGCCGACGCGCGCCGGCCGGTCCCGGGGCAGACCGCGACCCTGATCCCGATCGAGAACGGCCGGTGGCTCGTCACGACCTCCGGCACGCGCGGCGGCCCGCCGAGCGCAAAGGCCGAGGAGTTCGAGGCGTTCGCACGTCAGGTCCGCGATCCGGTGGTCGCCGACCTCATCGCCCACGCCGAGCCGCTCACCGACGTTCACATCTCGCGCAGCACCGTGAACCGCCGGCGCTTCTTCGAGGCCCTCACGCCCTGGCCTGCGGGCTTCGTGGCGATGGGTGACGCGGTCGCGACGTACAACCCCGTCTACGGGCACGGCATGACCGTCGCCGCCCAGGGCGCGACCGCTCTGCGCCGCGCCCTGGACAGCGGCGCCCGCGACGATCCCCGCCTCGCCCGCCGCACCCAGCGCGCCGTGGCCCGCGCGGTCGAGGGCCCCTGGAATCTGGCCACCGGGCAGGACCTCCGCTACCCCGGGGCCACCGGCGGGCAGCCGTCCGCCGCCGCCCGGCTGCTGCACGGCTATATGGACCGGCTGACCCGCACCTCGACCAGCCAACCCGACACCGCCCGGGCCCTCCTGGACGCCATGACGCTGTCCCGGCCACTGTCCAGCCTCATGCGGCCCTCCGTGGTCGTACGGGTCCTGCGCGGCCCGAGCCGCCCCCCGCTGGTGGCCCCTCCCCTCTCACCGGAGGAGCGGGCCTTCCGCTCCTCCGGGTCGGCCGACGCTGAGCCTGCCGACGCCGGGCCGGAGCGCGAGAGTTCGTGAGCGGAGGCACCGGGGGCGGTTTAGCTTTCTGGACAGACTGACGGACCGGGCTCCACTGACGGGCCCTGCTCCCTGACGGGCCGGGCTGCCGGGGGCGCGGGGGAAGGCGCCGCCGCCCCCTTCGCCTCGCGGCGGTCGCCTCACATCTCCAGCCAGCCGTCGCCCCCGTACCAATGACGGCCGGCGAGCAGATGGTCGGCGATGGCCCGCTCCAGCACGGTGCGGCGCGGAAGCTTCTCGACGGGCAGGTCCGGATCGCCGAAGACGAAGCCGATCGGCTCGGTGTCGCTGGGGTCGGTCTCCTCGTACCCGGGCCGGAAACAGTCCTGGAAGCGCACGATGTTGGAGTCCGCCGGCAGATACTCCCGCAACTGGGCGTCGAGAAGCCAGGAGTGGCAGGCCGCGACGGGGTAGGTCTCGTCGGGGAAGTGCCGGGGGAAGAACGCGCGGGCCAGGGCCAGCGAGCGGGCGCAGGCGGTCGGGGTCAGCGGGCCGCGGAAGTCGGGGATGTGCACGCCCAGCCCCGGATCGCCCGGCCCGACCGGACCGCCGGAGGCAGCGATGGCCCGCCCGGTCCGGACGCCGACCCGCGCGCGCTCGAACTGCAGGCGCCCGAGCTGGTACAGCTCGCCGCGGAAGTGGAACGTGAGCCAGCCCGGCGTGAGCAGCCCGCCGGTCCCGCGCCGCCTGCGGTGGACCGCCATCTGCCGGCCGAGATCGGCGAGGGTGTGGCGAGAGATGTGCGGCGGGACGCCGCGCTCGCGGTGGTACGCATGGATGTACGGCAGCGCCGCGACGAAGACGAACACGTAGAAGTAGCGTCCCACGGCTCCCAGTTCGGCCGGGAGGACCGGCAGCGCGAACGGCCGGTCGACCGTCCCGATCTCCCGCACCAGCACCCGGGCGCAGCGTTCGAGCAACCACCACAGCTCCGGGTCCCGCAGCACGCGGGCGCGCAGCACGGTCAGTTCGTTGATGTCCTCGTGCGGCACGGCGAGGTCCAGCAGGACGGCGGGCAGGTCGTCCAGCGACGGCAGGGCGATGTCGATGTCGCGGTCGTCGTCGGCCCCCAGGCGCTTGATCCAGCTGGTGAGACTCTCGTCCGACCGGAGCAGGTCCATCACGGTTGCCACTGGCGATTCCCTTCGGTGCTCGTGCGTCCGCCCGCTTCTTCCCGCCGCTTCCGCTCCGGTCCCGCTCCAACGTTCACGCTTCTTCGCTCGAACGGCCACCCTGTTCGCGCCGGCCGGAATCCCTGCCCGGGGCAGGGCGGCGGCGCGACCGTTCGGGCCCGGTTCGCGGTGAACCGCAAAAGACATGGGCGTGTACCGCAGAGACATGATCGCGCACAGGCGGCACGGACGGGCGGAGTTGACACGACCGAGGGCAGTCGACTGTGCGGGCGCGAGCGGGAGGCGCGGGGCGCGCGTCAGCCCGAGCGCGCCCCCAGCGCGCGCAGCAGGAACGGGAGGAGTTCGGTGGTCATCGCCGCGCCCGTCCGGGCGGTGTCCGCGGGGGCCGCGGCCCCGGCCGGGCCATCCGCCCCGGCGGGCGGCGCCGGCGGGCCGGGCGTCAGGAAGACCCGGCTGACCATCGCTCCCACCACCAGGTCGGCGAGAACATGAGCGTCGTCGAGCGGCGCGATGTCGCCGCGCGCGACCGCCCGGCGCACCACATCGGCGGCCCGGTCGCGGACGGGCTGGACGACGGCGGTGTCGAGGACCCGCGCCAGCGTCCTGTTGTGCGCGGACTCGCCGATCAGGACGTGCAGCAGCCGCCCTCCGGGGCCGTCCAGCGTCTCGGCCTTGTCCCGCAGCAGCGCGGCGAGGTCGCCCTCCAGGGTGCCGGTGTCCTCCCCCGGCCCGAGGTCGCGGGCCCACTGGGCGGCGGTGCCGATGACGAGGTCCTCCTTGGAGCGCCAGCGGCGGTAGAGGGTCGCGGTGGACACCCCCGCCCGCTTGGCGACGGCAGCGGTGGTCAGCCCGCCGTAGCCCTTCTCGTAGAGGACCGCCAGCGTGGCTTCCAGCAGGGCCCGGTCGCGACCGGCGTCGCGGGGCCGGCCGCGTGCGGACGGTGCGCTCGGGGCGGACGGTGCGTTCTCGGTGCGTTCGCTCACACCGATAGCCTAACCGAAACGAAAGCTTTTCGTTTTGTGTAGGCTCGGGCCACATGAAGCACTCCAGCGAAACCCCGGACCTGGACGCCGCAGCGCTCGTCGGCCTGCTGCGCTCGACCTTCGCCACCGGCCGCACCAAGCCCACGGCCTGGCGTCGCGGCGCGCTCGACGCCCTGCGCACGCTGCTCGTCGACAACAGCGACGAGCTCACCGCCGCGCTCCACAGCGACCTGGGCAAGAGCCGGCAGGAGGCCTACCGCACCGAGGTCGGCTTCACCATCAACGAGATCGACCACACCCTGGACAACCTCGACGGCTGGCTGGCCCCGCGCCCCGCCGCACTCCCCGAGAAGCTGCTCCCGGCCGAGGCGCATGTCGTACGCGACCCGCTCGGCGTCGTGCTGGTCATCGCCCCCTGGAACTACCCGCTCCAGCTCGCCCTCGCCCCGCTGGTCGGAGTGCTCGCGGCGGGCAACTGCGCCGTCGTCAAGCCCAGCGAGCTGGCCCCCGCGACCTCCGCCGCGATGGCCCGGCTGCTGCCGCGCTACCTCGACTCCGACGCGGTCGCGGTCGTCGAAGGCGCGATCCCGGAGACCACGGCGCTGCTGGAGCAGCGGTTCGACCACATCTTCTACACCGGCAACGGCATCGTCGGACGCATCGTCATGACGGCCGCCGCCAAGCACCTGACCCCGGTCACCCTGGAGCTCGGCGGCAAGAGCCCCGCCGTCGTCGATCCGGGCGCCGACCTGGCCGCGGCGGCGCAGCGGCTCGTGTTCGGCAAGTTCCTCAACGCGGGCCAGACCTGCGTCGCCCCCGACTACGTCCTGGCCATCGGTGACACCGCCAAGGCCATCGAGCCGCATCTCGCGGAGGCCGTGCGCGCGATGTACGGCGCCGAGCCGGCCGTCTCGGAGAGCTACGGACGCATCGTCAACGAGCGCCACTTCGACCGGCTCACCGGCCTGCTCGACAGCGGCCGCGCGGTCGTCGGCGGCGACCACGACCGTACGACGCGCTACATCGCGCCCACCGTGCTGGCCGACGTCTCCCCCGACGCCCCGGTGATGCGGGAGGAGATCTTCGGCCCGATCCTGCCGATCGTCCCGGTGCCGGACCTCGACGCGGCCCTGGCCTTCATCAACGAGCGCGACAAGCCGCTGGCGCTGTACGCCTTCACCGCCTCCGCCGACACCAAGCAGCGGCTGGTGAACGAGACCTCGTCCGGCGCGCTGGCCTTCGGCATCCCCGTCGCCCACCTCACCGCCCCTGAGCTGCCGTTCGGCGGCGTCGGCGAGAGCGGGATGGGCCGCTACCACGGCGAGTACTCCATCGACACGTTCAGCCACAGCAAGGCGGTGCTGGACAAGCCGCTGGGCTGACCCCGGCCACGGCAGTCCCTCCCGACAGCAGATGACCGGCCCTCGGCGGCCGGACAGGGTCACGTCAGGACACGTCCCTCGTCCGGCCGCCGAAGCGCGTTCCCGATGAATCGCCGACCAGCAACTCCCTTACCAACAAGCCCTGTTGACCGCCCCGCTGCTCAACCGGAGCTCAGAGCAAGCGGTTTCGAATCGGTCGCAACCGCATCACCGAATTCCCCCAACCCTTCCTCGGCGGGTACACATCAAGCGCCCGTCGCGTTGCTAGGTAGCGGGGGCCTGCGGGATGCGGCCGGGCTTGCCGGGCGCACCGTTCGGGCTGCCGACGGAGTTCAGAACGGTCTGGGCCTGAGTGTCGACGAACCTGGTGAACAACTGCTGGGCATAGCCGAAAAGGACGGCCCAGGCGATGATCTGGGCCGATGAGTCGAGGGCGCTGAGGCCAGGAACGAACTCGCCCCGCATGAGCAGGAGGCCGAGGACGGCTGTCAGCGCCCCCGTCGGGAGTTTCAGCAATGCCAGTGCCACAGGCACGTTGTACGGGCTTGACGTGCCCCTGATCCGCCTTAGTGACGCGGCTGCGGCGATAGCGGCTGCCACCAGCCCGACGAACTCGACGACGGGGTAGTCCCACCCGGACGCGACCATGGCGAAGACGGCATCGGCATCGGCCAGGGGGGCCTTGCTGCGTTCAGACATGTCGCTCGCCGTGGCGCAGACCGCCCCGATCCCATTCGGCCGGAAGCACAGAGGCACGATCGTCGGCCACAAACTGCCGAGAACGGCGACCAGAACGGCGACGAACGTCAGGACGATCGACATGCCGAACACGACGTAGGTGAAGCTGCGGACCCGGAGATTCTCCCTCAACAACCCCTGGCGGGCGACGGTCACCGCGTCGACGAGCATCTCGCGCTGCACATCGTCGAGCGGATTGCCCGCCCGAACCGACAACGCGATCTCCTCGACCTGCACTCTGCGCTGGTCACTGGCCGGAAGGTGTTCCCGGACAAAGGCCGCCAAGCCCGGCGTCAGCGCCTGGACCTCAGTCGATGGACGAAACCGCAGCATCAGTGCGTGTGCCACGTCGAAGTGCGTCTGCGAAACGGCCAGGTGCGCCCCTGGCAGGCGCCGAGGGTGATCGGTGTGGTGCAGGTTGCCCTCCGCTTCCTGCAACTCCTTGAGCGCCTGTTCCGCCAGCGGCTGCATCTCCGGCGAGAGCTGCCCGGGCAACGAGTTGCTCCTGACGAGAACCTCAAGCTCGTTGATGCGCGAGCACAGGGCTTCCCGAAGCTCCCACAGCCCCCTTTCGTGCGCGCTCTCCCTTCGGCGCTCCCAGAATGTACTCTTTCGTCCGCTCATGGGCCCACTTTCCTCAAAGCCACCGCCGGCCTGACGTCACCCTGCCGGCCACGTCGATATGCGAAGCACGCGATCGCATGCTTCCCTCGAACTGAACAGCCCTGGAGCCGTCGTCGGTCAACTCGCCACCCAGCTGGGAATCCTGATCCGCCGCCTCCATGACGCCTCAAGCCGTCGATCGCCCCACGGTCGAAACCAGAAGGAAGCTCGCCATGACGAACCCTGAAGTAAGCCAGGTATGTCAGTTCACCAAAAGTCGTCCGACGATCAAGCGCGGTGCGTCAGGCGTGGCAGTCAAGCAGGCGCAGTGTTACCTCAACCATTCATTGAAGGGCAAAGGCCTACTTGAGGACGGCGAGTTCGGGCCCGTCACTGACGCGGCGGTTCACAAGTTCCAGAAGTGTGCTGACATCACGATTGACGGCATTATCGGAGCCCAGACCTGGTCCCATCTGACGTTCTGGGCAAACAGCTCAGGCTTCGCCTGCTGAGGGTGATGCCGCCTGGTCGAGGCCGGTCTTGCGGACCGTCTCGACCAGCAGCACCTCGCCGGCACCCGATGGGTGGACGACGTCCAGCTTGCTTCACTCGCCCGGAAATGGAACGTTTAGCTTCGCCCAGGACTCCGCTCCCGGCCAGCCGTCCGCGTCCGCACCCGTGTAGCCGAGTTCGCGCTGCCACAGGGCATAGGAGTCACGGTGCTCTCGCGTCCACTGAGGCTCTGGATCCACCTTGTAGGCGGAACAGCCCTCATCGACCAAGCGATAGGCCATCATGCTGATGATGGGGCTGTTCGGTGCGCGCTTGAACCATTCGGCGCCGGGGAATGGCACGTACTCTGATACGTCTCGTTCATCCTTCGAAACGATCAGTCGCTGCCCAATCTTGATTTTGTCCGGGTTGGGGATATGGTTCCACGCCTGAAGCTGCTTGACCGTGGTCCCGTATCTCCTGGCGATGGCGGAGAGCGTGTCGCCCTCCTCGACGATGTAGTACGCGTCTTGTGTCTTCATAATTCTCATGCTAGACGACTTACCTGCCTCTCGCATGACGGGCAATCTGTTACGCGCGGCGCGCCTCAGGCGATTCCGCGTGGCTCGCATTTCGTAGCTATTCAGCAGGGTGCGGCCGGTTCGCGCGGGCCGTTGGAAGGGCCGGCCGGCACGGAGACACCGCGTGCGGGAGTACGCACACCGAACGCATGGCCGACAGCCGATACCACGATGAAGATCCTTAATCGAACTGAGCCAGGATTCACCTGTTTGAGCGGGGAGCGCCCGGACGGATACCCCCGGCCCACCGCACGACCTAGCGTGATGGGCGATCACCGAGCCGGTGGTGATCGTCATCCGGGGCGGGCCCTCGGCCCGAGCGCCGACCGGCACCTGCTCAGGAGCAGCATCCAGCCACTGATCCGGGACATGCGAAAGGTCGCGCGCGATGTCACAGCCCTTCGAACTCCCCCAGTTCTACATGCCGTATCCGGCGCGCCTGAATCCGCATCTCGCGGGCGCCCGCGAGCACTCCAAGGCGTGGGCCCGCGAGATGAACATGATCGAGGGCTCGAACATCTGGGACGAGAGCGCGTTCGACTCCCATGACTACGCACTGCTCTGCGCCTACACCCACCCGGATGCCTCGGGTCCCGAACTCGACCTGGTGACCGACTGGTACGTGTGGGTCTTCTTCTTCGACGACCACTTCCTGGACATCTTCAAACGCACCCAGGACACGGCCGGCGCGAAGGCGTACCTCGACCGGCTGCCCGCCTTCATGCCGGTGCAGCCGGGCGGCGCCGTCGAAGAGCCGACCAACCAGGTGGAGGCGGGCCTGGCGAACCTGTGGACCCGTACGATCCCGACGATGTCCGAGGACTGGCGCCGTCGCTTCGCGGAGAGCACGCAGCACCTGCTTGAAGAGTCCTTGTGGGAACTGTCCAACATCAGCGAGAACCGGATCTCCAACCCCATCGAGTACATCGAGATGCGCCGCAAGGTGGGCGGAGCGCCCTGGTCCGCGAATCTCGTCGAGCACGCGGCGGGCGCCGAAGTCCCCGCCGAGATCGCGGCGAGCCGGCCGATGCGGGTCCTCAAGGACACCTTCGCCGACGGGGTGCACCTGCGCAACGACCTGTTCTCGTACCAGCGGGAGACCCAGGAGGAGGGCGAGCTGGCCAACGCGGTACTGGTCCTGGAGCACTTCCTCGGCTGCGACACCCAGCAGGCGGCCGACGCCACCAACGACCTGCTGACCTCGCGGCTCCAGCAGTTCGAGCACACCGCGCTCACCGAACTGGCGCCCCTCTTCCAGGAGACCGGGCTGGACCCGGTCTCCTGCGTGAAGGTGTTCGCCTACGTCAAGGGGCTCCAGGACTGGCAGTCCGGCGGACACGAGTGGCACATGCGCTCCGGCCGCTACATGAACGGCGGCTCGGACACCTCGGCCGCGCCGGTCGGCGTGCTGAGCGGGCCGGCCGGGCTGGGCACCTCGGCCGCGCGCGTGCTGTCCTCGCTGGCGGCGTCGGCGCCCGCGCGGCTCAGGAGCTACACGCATGTGCCGTTCCAGGAGGTCGGCCATCTGACGCCGCCCGACTTCCACATGCCCTTCAAGACCCGGCTGAGCCCCCATCTCGACGCCTCGCGCCGGCACAACGTCGAGTGGGGCCGCCGGATGGGGATGCTGGCCTCCATCCCCGGCATCCCCGGCTCCGGCATCTGGGACGAGCGCCAGCTCAAAGGCTTCGACTTCGCCCTGTGCTCCGCCGGGATCCACCCGGACGCGAGCGTCGACGAACTCGACCTGACCACCGACTGGCTCACCTGGGGCACCTACGGGGACGACTACTTCCCGGTGGTCTTCGGCCGCACCCTCGACATGGCCGGCGCCAAGGCCTGCAACGAGCGGCTCTCGACGTTCATGCCGCTGGACGCCGCCTCGGCGCCGCCGCCGCTGAACGCGCTGGAGGGCGGCCTCGCGGACCTCTGGTCCCGTACGGCGGGCCCGATGACGCCGGACGCGCGGCGCAAATTCCGTACCGCCATCGAGGACATGACATCGAGCTGGTTGTGGGAACTCGCCAACCAGAAGCAGAACCGCATCCCCGACCCCGTCGACTACATCGAGATGCGCCGCAAGACCTTCGGCTCGGATCTCACCATGAGCCTCTCGCGGCTGGCCCACGGCAACACCGTGCCGCAGGAGATCTACCGGTCCCGGCCGATGAAAGCCATGGAGAACTCGGCGGCGGACTACGCGTGCCTGGTCAACGACGTCTTCTCGTATCAGAAGGAGATCCAGTTCGAGGGCGAGATCCACAACGCCATCCTCGTCGTCCAGAACTTCTTCAACTGCGGCACGCCCGAGGCCCTCGGCATCGTCAATGACCTGATGACGTCCCGGATGCGCGAATTCCAGCACACCGTCTCCACCCAACTTCCGGTCCTGTTCGACGACTTCGACCTCGACGCCGAGGCCCGCGCCACCCTGACCGGGTACGCGGCGGAGCTTGAGGACTGGCTGGCCGGAATCCTCACCTGGCACGAGGGCTGCCACCGCTACGAGGAGTCGGAGCTCCGCCGCCAGCCGGCCGTGCCGACGTTCAGCATCGGCGGGCCCACCGGACTGGGCACCTCGGCCGCCCGCATCACGAGCCTGCTCCGCAGCCCCGCCGTGACACCGCTTCCGGTGGCTCAGGGCTGAGCCGTAACCGGACCCGGCGACCGTCGCTCCCGCCCACCCGGGCGGGCCGGCGGTCGCCGTCGTTCGGACCCGCCCGCCCGACGCCCGTACGGGGGTCCGCGCGGCGCGAAACGGGCGGTGAACGGGCTCCGCGGCCGGTCAAGCAGGCACCGGCATTCCCCGGAGCAAGCGCTTCCTGTCGCCATGAGCAGGACAGGCCACAGCGCCGGAACGGGCACATGCGGGCATGATCGTTGTTGTATCGAACCTGGCCACACCGCCCACGTACTTGTAGAAACTTCCTTGCAAGCCCGAACGGGCATCGCATCGGTCGCGAACCGGACTCGGTACCGTCATCGAATTCGGTCATGAACCGAACCGGTCATGAGCAGCAAGTCGTGGGAACAGGAGGCGCGCCGTGGACACCGAGGAAAGACGCCGGGGAATCCTCGAACAGGCCCGACGCTCGGGCGCGGTGGACGTCGCGAAGCTCTCGGCGGACTTCGGCGTCTCGAAGGAGACCATCCGGCGCGACCTGCACGTGCTGGAGGAACACGGCCTGGTACGGCGTACGCACGGCGGCGCCTACCCGGTGGAGAGCGCCGGCTTCGAGACGACACTGGCCTTCCGCACCACCATGCACGTCCCCGAGAAGGCCCGGATCGCCGCCGCGGCCGCGGATCTGGTGCGGGACGCCGAGACCGTCTACATCGACGAGGGGTTCACCCCCCAGCTCATCGCCGAGGTGCTGCCCCGGGACCGGCCGCTGACGGTCGTCACATCGTCCCTGGTGACCGCCGGCGGGCTGGCGAACCGCGAGCAGATCAGTGTGCTGCTGCTGGGCGGCCGGGTCCGGGGCGGCACGATGGCGACCGTCGACCACTGGGCGACCCGGATGCTGGCGGGCTTCGTCATCGACCTGGCCTTCCTCGGCGCCAACGGCATCTCCCGCGAGCACGGCCTGACCACCCCCGATCCCGCCGTCAGCGACGTCAAGTCGCAGGTGATGCGGGTGGCCCGGCGCCGGGTGTTCGCCGGGGTGCACACCAAGTTCGGGGCAGCGAGCTTCTGCCGGTTCGCGGAGGTGTCCGACTTCGAGGCCATCGTGACCGACACCGGGCTGCCGCTGTCGGAGGCCCATCGCTATTCACTGCTCGGCCCTCAAGTCATCCGGGTGTGACCCGCATCCGCTGAGACGACCTTTCCCCCCGCACCCCTTTCCCCCACACCTCAAGTCACCGCCCCCTCTTCCGCCCCCGTCCTCTGCCCCTGGCCCCCGGCGACCGCGCCGGCGGTCCGGTCCCGTGCGCCGCCGCACCCCCCACGCCGCGGCCAACGACCCCGCTCGATCGAGCGGTTGGGAGAACCCATGCCGAATCGGCAACGACATCTCGTCCGGACACTGGTGGTCTCCGTGAGCGGCGGCGCCCTGCTCGCGGGGTGTACCGGCGCCGGCGGGCTCGGCTCCGACGACGACACGATCAATGTCCTGATGGTGAACAACCCGCAGATGACCGAGCTCCAGAAGCTGACCGCAGCTCATTTCACCCAAGAGACCGGCATCAAGGTCAACTTCACCGTCCTGCCGGAGAACGACATCAGGGACAAGATCAGCCAGGACTTCGCCAACCAGGCCGGCCAGTACGACGTGGCCACCCTGAGCAATTTCGAGATCCCCTTCTACGCGAAGAACGACTGGCTCCGCCCGCTGGACGAATTCGCCGCGAAGGACGCGGCCTACGACCAGGACGACATCCTGGAGCCGGTCCGCGAATCGCTCACCGCCGAGGACGGCAAGGTGTACGGCCAGCCGTTCTACGGCGAGTCGTCCTTCCTGATGTACCGCAAGGACGTCTTCGCCGAGGAGGGCCTGAAAATGCCGGCCGACCCGACCTGGCAGCAGGTGGCCGGGTTCGCGGCGAAGCTGGACGGCGCCCGCCCCGGCATGAAGGGCATCTGCCTGCGCGGGCTGCCCGGCTGGGGCGAGATGATCGCCCCGCTCACCACGGTCGTCAACACCTTCGGCGGCACCTGGTTCACCAAGGACTGGAAGGCACGACTCACCTCCCCCGAGTTCGTCAAGGCGACCAAGTTCTACGTCGACCTGGTGCGCGAGCACGGTGAGGCCGGCGCGCCGCAGGCCGGGTACGCCGAGTGCCTCAACAACCTCACCCAGAGCAAATCCGCCATGTGGTACGACGCAAGGAGTACGAGAAGCTCGTCGGCGAGAAGATCGGCTGGGCCAACGTCCCTGCGGGCAAACGGCAGTCCACGTACGAGAACCCCGACTACCGCAACGTCGCCGGGACCTTCTCCGAGGTCACCCGCCGCTCCGTCACCAGCGCCGATCCCCGTAACCCCGGCAAGCAGCCGCGGCCGACCATCGGCATCCAGTTCGTCGACATCCCCGAGTTCTCCGATCTCGGCACCAAGGTCTCGCAGGAGCTCAGCGAGGCCATCGCGGGCCGCCAGTCCGTCGACGCGGCGCTGAAGAAGTCGCAGAAGCTGGCGGAGAAGGTCGCAGAGGAGTACCAGGACTGATGAGCACCCTCCTCACGGAATCCGTGGCATCCGCGACCCGCACGGGTCCGCCGGCCGCCACGCCACCACCGCGCAAAAAGCAGAGCTCCAGCGCTCTCAAAGCCTGGGCCACCCGCGCCCCGCTGCTGCCCGCCCTGATCTTCCTCATCGTCGTCACCCAACTGCCGTTCGTGGCAACGCTGGTGATCTCCCTCTTCGACTGGAACGCCTTCTCTCCCGGCAACCGCAGCTTCGCGGGCCTGTCGAACTACGCGACCGTGGCCACCGACGCCGCGCTGCGCGAGTCCGTGCTCACCACCATCCTGCTGACCGCCTCCGTAGTCATCACCAGCGTCGTCCTCGGGCTGCTGCTGGCCCTGCTACTCGACCGCACGTTCAAGGGCCGCGGCCTGGTGCGCACCATGCTCATCACCCCCTTCCTGGTGGTGCCGGTCGCCTCCGCGCTGCTCTGGAAGCACGTGCTCTACAACCCGGAGTACGGCCTGCTCAACGGGTCGCTGGCCTGGCTCGCCGATCTCCTCGGCGTCGAGGGGCCAGCGCAGCCGGACTGGATCTCCTCCATGCCGCTGCTCGCCGTGGAAGCGTCCCTGGTGTGGCAGTGGACCCCGTTCATGATGCTGATCCTGCTGGCGGGGCTGCAGAGCCGGCCGCTCGACCTGGTGGAAGCCGCCCGGCTGGACGGGGCGAGCGCCTGGCAGATCTTCCGCTATCTCACCCTGCCGCATCTGCGTCGCTACCTGGAACTGGGCGCGTTGCTCGGTTCGATCTACATCGTGCAGAACTTCGACGCGGTCTTCACCATCACCAAGGGCGGGCTGGGCACCGCGAACCTTCCCTACACCGTCTACCAGACGTTCTACGAGGCCCATGAGTACGGGCTGGCGTCCGCCGCCGGCGTGCTCGTGGTGATCGGTTCCATCATCATCGCGACCTTCGCGCTGCGGGTCGCCTCGTCTCTCTTCAGCGAGGAGGTGTCCCGGGGATGACCGCCACCACCGTCTTCACTCCACCGGCCGTGCGCCGGGCCCGGCGCCGCAACACCGCACTGGGCCTGCTGGCCTGGGCGGTCGGCCTGGTCTTCGTCATGCCCGTGCTGTGGATGCTGCTGACCTCCTTCCACTCCGAGACCGACGCGGCGACCAACCCGCCCTCGCTGGCCGCCCCGCTGACCCTGGACGCGTACCGGACCTTCTTCGGCGGCTCCGGCGGGGCCAGCCCCTGGCCGCCGCTGGTCAACTCGCTGTGGGCGAGCGTGGTCTCCACGTTCTTCGTCCTGGTGCTGGCGCTGCCGGCCGCGTACGCGCTCTCGCTGCGGCCGGTGAAGAAGTGGACGGACGTCCTGTTCTTCTTCCTGTCCACCAAGATGCTGCCGGTCGTCGCCGGGCTGCTGCCGATCTTCCTGTTCGCCAAGAACACCGGGATGCTCGACAACATCTGGCTGCTCATCATTCTCTACACCTCGATGAACCTGCCGATCGCGGTCTGGATGATGCAGTCCTTCCTCGCCGACGTGCCGGTGTCCATCATCGAGGCGGCCCAGATCGACGGGGCCAGACTGCCGTCCATCCTGGTACGGGTGGTCGCCCCGATCGCCGGCCCCGGGATCGCCGCCACCGCGCTGATCTGCTTCATCTTCAGCTGGAACGAACTGCTCTTCGCCCGGGTGCTGACCGGGGTGGCCGCCCAGACCGCGCCCGTCTTCCTGACCGGATTCGTCACCAGCCAAGGTCTGTTCCTGGCGCAACTGAGCGCCGCCGCCATCGTCATCTCGCTGCCGGTGCTCGCCGCCGGCTTCGCCGCCCAGGACAAACTCGTCCAGGGCCTGTCTCTAGGAGCAGTCAAATGAGGGCCGCACTCATCGAAGCCCCGGGCAAAGTCACCCTCACCACGATCCCCGACCCCACACCGGGGCCGCGCCAGGTGGTCGTCGACGTGGCGGCCTGCGGACTGTGCGGCACCGATCTGCACATCCTGCAGGGCGAGTTCGCGCCGAGTCTGCCCCTGGTGCCCGGACACGAGTTCGCCGGGGAGGTCGTCGGAATCGGCGCGGAGGTGACCGAGCTGGCGATCGGCGACCAGGTCGCGGTCGACCCCTCGCTGTACTGCTACGAGTGCAAGTACTGCCGCACCGGGCACAACAACCTGTGCGACCGCTGGGCCGCGATCGGCGTCACCGTCGCGGGCGGCGCGGCGGAGTACGCCCTCGCCCCCGTCGCCAACTGCGTCAAGCTGCCCGATCACGTCTCGACGGCGGACGCCGCCCTGATCGAACCGCTGTCCTGCGCGGTCCGCGGCTACGACGTGCTGGGCAGCCGGCTCGGCGCCCATGTGCTGATCTACGGCTCCGGCACCATGGGCCTGATGATGCTCGAACTGGCCAAACGCACCGGGGCCGCGGGCGTCGACATCGTCGACCTCAACCCGGAACGGCTCGCCACCGCGCGGAAGCTGGGCTGCTCCGGATCGGCGGCCGGCGCCGACGAGCTGGACCGTCCGCAGGGCTGGGACGTGGTGATCGACGCCACCGGCAACGCCGCGGCCATCCAGGACGGGCTCGGCCGCGTCGCCAAGGCGGGCACCTTCCTGCAGTTCGGCGTCTCCGACTACGCGACGACCGCCACCATCGAGCCGTACAAGATCTACAACCAGGAGATCACGATCACCGGCTCGATGGCCGTCCTGCACAGCTACGAGCGGGCCGCGGAGCTGTTCGGCACGGGGGTGCTGGACCCGGAGATCTTCATCAGCCACCGGATGCCGCTGGAGCAGTACCCGCAGGCGCTGGACCAGTTCCGGTCCGGGCAGGGCCGCAAGATCGTGGTGGTGCCGTAGGCGGGGCGGGGGCCGGGCAGGGCGCTCCGCGCCTCAGCGCTCCCCCGCCCCCGGGCCGGCTACGCCCCTCCCCGCCTGGCGGGCGGCGCGGGGGTGGGTGAGGCTGAGGAGCAGGAGGCCGTCATGAGCGAGACAGGCGAAATCGATCCCCTGTTGTCCGAGGAAGTGCGGGTGGAGTGGCTCGTCGCCGAGGTGGACCGGCCCTGGTGGGCCCACCAGGTGCAGGACCGGTTCCCGCGTACCGGCCCCATCGGTCCGCCCGAGACGGACCGGCAGTTGGTGGCGTACACCGAGGCCGCTCCCGGCCAGGGCGAGGTCACCCGCCGCTACTTCTACTTGCTCCCCGGGGACCACGACCCGCAGGAGGAGCACAACCGGTCCGGGTCGCACCCCATTGACGCGGTGCTGGTCAACTCGATCGCCCCCGGCCACCAGGCCATCGAGCCCCCGCTCAGGTGAGCCGGCGCGCCGGCGACGTCAGTGCTTGCCGCCGCGCAGCTTGCCGAACGCCTGCTTCGCCTGGGCGCGCTTGCGCGGGTCGGAGGCCGCCCGCTTGCCCTCGGCGATCAGACGGCGGCCCTTCGGGCTCCGCGCGAACATCTTGATCCGATCGATGATTCCCGACATGTTCCATTCCTTCGGTCGCTCCCGGCCCTGCGGCCGACATGGCTGCCGGGGCAGCCCCGGCACGGTCGTCGGGGCTGCGCCTACCCGCTGTTCAGACGAGAACGCACCGGCCGAAGGACAAGTTCCGGCCCTGTCGGTCCTACGGCTCCGGGGCCGGCGCCACTGCTCCCGGCCGGCCGACCCCAAGCCGAGCGACGGAATCCGCTGATCCCGGTCGCCACCGACCGCCGGGGCGGTGGCAGCCGCGCACCGGGTGGGGCACCGTGGGAGGAGGCCGCGAGGCGGTCGCGTGGGAAGGAGCGGCACGTGGAACCGGTGGAGGCACTGGACCGGATCGCCTTCCTGCTGGAGCGGCAGGGGGCTGCGACGTATCGCGTACAGGCGTTCCGCACGGCCTCGGCAGTGATCGCCGAGCTGTCCGAGGACGAGATCAAGGACCGGATCTCGGCCGGTTCGCTCGCCCGGCTCAAGGGGCTGGGGCCGAAGACCGGCCAGGTGGTCGAAGAGGCGCTCGACGGCCAGGTGCCCGGCTATCTGGCGCGGCTGGAGGACGAGGCGGGCCCGCTGGTCGAGGGGGATCTGGGACAGAGCCTGCGGCGAGCGCTGCGGGGCGACTGCCATCTCCACTCGGACTGGTCGGACGGCGGCAGCCCCATCGAGGCCATGGCCCGCGCCGCCCGCGAGCTCGGACACCAGTGGTGCGTGCTGACCGACCACTCCCCCAGGCTCACCATCGCCCACGGGCTCAGCTCCGAGCGGTTGCGGGAGCAGCTGCGGGTGGTGGCGGACGTGAACGAGCGGCTCGCGCCGTTCCGGCTGCTGACCGGAATCGAGTGCGACATCCTCGCCGACGGCGGGCTCGATCAGGATCCGGAGCTGCTGGGGCAGCTCGACGTGGTGGTGGCCTCGGTCCATTCCAAGCTGCGGATGGACTCCGAGGCGATGACGCGGCGGCTGGTGTCGGCGGTCAGCAGTCCGCTGGTCGATGTGCTCGGCCACTGCACGGGGCGGCAGCTCACCGGCACCCTGCGGCCGGAGTCGGAGTTCGACGCCGGGATGGTCTTCGCGGCCTGCGCGGCGTACGACACCGCGGTGGAGATCAACTGCCGGCCCGACCGGCTCGACCCGCCGCGGCGGCTGCTGCGGCAGGCCCTGGACGCGGGGACGCTGTTCTCGATCGACAGCGACGCCCACGCGCCCGGCCAGCTGGAGTGGCAGATCTACGGCTGCGTGCGGGCCGAGGAGTGCGGTGTGCCCGCGGACCGGATCATCACCACCTGGACGGCCCGTCAACTGCTGACGTGGACCGGCGCCGGCGGGACGCCCCGGCGCTGAGCGCGTCCGTCACGTTCGTCGCGTCCGCCCCGCCCGCCCTGTTCGTCGCGTCCGCCCCGCCCGCCCTGTTCGTCGCGTCCGCCCCGCCCGTCTTGTCCGTCACGTTCAAGGAACGTTCAGGGAATGAGGGTGGGAGCGACGCCGCCGTCGACGCGCAGCGCGCCGCCCGTGGTCGCCGAGGCCAGCGGCGAGCTGACGTAGAGCACCATGTTGGCCACTTCCTCGGGGGTGATGAGGCGGCCGAGCAGCGAGGTGGGACGCTCCTCGGCGATGAAGCGGCGTCCGGCCTCGTCGAGCGGCACGTCGGCGCCGATCCGGTCGGCGAGCAGTTCCTCGACGCCGGGCGTGAGGGTCGGGCCGGGAAGTACGGAGTTGACCGTGACGCCGGTGCCGGCGACGCTCTGCGCCATGCCGCGTGAGACGGCGAGCTGAGCGGTCTTGGTCATGCCGTAGTGGACCATCTCGGTGGGCGTCATCACGCCGGACTCGCTGCTGATGAAGACCACGCGGCCCCAGCCGCGCGTCACCATGCGGGGCGTGTAGTGGCGCGCCAGCCGCACTCCGCTGAGCACGTTCACCTCGAAGAAGCGGGTCCACTCCGAGTCCGGGATCTCGAAGACGGGCTGCGCCCCGAAGATGCCGGTGTTGTTGATCAGGATGTCGACGTCCGGGACGGCGGCGATGAGCGTGTCCGCGCCTTCGGCGGTCGACACGTCGGCGGCGACCGGGCGGATGTCCGGGTTGCCGGTCTCGGTGACCATGAGCGCGGCGATCTCGGCGGTGCGCTTCTCGTCGCGCCCGTTGAGCACGACGTGGGCGCCGGAGCGGGCGAACGCGGTGGCGATGGCGTGGCCGATGCCGGAGGTCGAGCCGGTGATCAGAGCGGTCCGGCCGGTCAGGTCGAGGTGCACGGAATTCTCCTTCGGAGCGCTGCGGGGGTGGGGCGAGCCGAGTGGCGTGACGGCTGCACCTGGCGACTTTAGTTGCACACGCCTTATATTGCAACCGCCCGCAATTGCGGGTCGTCCAGCGGGGTGAGCAGTCCGGCCTTCACGAAGACCGCCATGTCGGGGTAGCCCTGGTGGGCCTGGATCACGTCGGGGGGCTTGTTGCCGGAGATGTCGAGCTTGAGCGTGGTCTTGAAGTCGGCGAAGCTGCGGGCGACCCGCTTGATCCGGACGTTCGGGTACTTCCGCCCGAACTCCTTGTTGAGCCGCTGGAGTTCGGCGTTCTGGCCGCCGCGGACCTCCTGGTCCCAGACCGTCAGGGTGACCTTTCCGGCCTTGGCCGGGCCGGCACCGCGGTGGCGGACCCGGCGGGCCCGGAGCCCACGGCCCCCGATCCGTCGGTGCCCGGCAGGCAGGCCGCGGCGAGCAGCGCGGCGCCGAGGGCCAGGGCGATCGAGGCGGCGGGCCGCCGTCGGCGGGCGCTGGGGCGGGCGGATCTCATGGTGGGGGATCTCCTCTCGGCAGCCGGACGGCGGCGCGGCCTGCGGGGTGAACGACGGAAGTAAGCTGCGGGCGTGAGCTGCGGGCCGTTACGACGCGCGGAATCCGATGGTCGGAGTGGCCCGGAGCAGCGCCGAGTCGCGGCTGCCGGCGGGGAGCAGGTCGGTCAGGAAGGCGTAGCGGCGCATCACGTCCCGCTCTGCCCGCCGCACCGGGTGGCGTACTGCCACCACGCGGCGACCTCGGTCCAGCCGGGCGCGGACGGCGAGCCGCCGAAGTGCTGTACGGACAGGGCGGCGGTGAGGTTGGCGAAGGCGAGCCGGTCGGCGAGCGGCCAGCCGGCCAGCGTTCCGGTGGTGAATCCGGCCACGAAGACGTCGCCCGCGCCGGTCGGGTCCACGACGACGGTCGGATGACCGCGCTCGGCTCCGGGGGCATGTTCCGTGCCGCCGGAGTCCTCGCCAAGCAGCACCGCCTGCGGCGACTGCCCGAACGCCTGCATGCCAAGGCCGACCGCTACCAGCGCCTGACCGCCGGCCGTACCCGCCGCGAACTGCCCGCCGGCGAAGCGCTGAACGACAGACACGCGGCGTTGCGGGATGAGATCCGGCACGTGTCCGCCCGCCGCTCGAACCTCAACGACGCCCTCGCCTGGGCTGCCGCCCGGTGGGCGGTGGATCAGGCCGTCGCCGCCGGAGCGAGTGTCATCTACCTCGAAGACCTGCGCTCCATGGAGGCCAAGAGCATGGGACGGAAGATGAATACCCGCCTGTCCCAGGTCGTGCGCGGGCAGATCGCCGACCGTATGCGCCACCTCGCAGCCGAAGTGGGTATCGCCGTGGCCGCCGTCCCGGTGAGGGGAACCTCCAAGCACTGCCCGAACTGCCTCACCCCACTACGGCATCGCAAAGCCCCCGACCGGCCCACCGTCCCTGGCTGGAAATGGGCCCTGTGCCCGTCCTGCGGCTACCAGGGCGACCGCGACCAGGGGACGTGGAAACGCATCGCCGCACGCGGTCTGACCCACCAGGCAAAGACCGTCGTGGACCGCGCAAGCGCCACCATGGTCATCCGCGCCCTCGTGGACACACTCGAAACCGGTGCGGTCATCACACCCACCGCACCCACGGCCAGCCGGAACGACCGGTCCAAGACACCACGCCCCGCGCCCAGGCGACGCGGGGCGCCTTCCCCCACCAGGCCGCAAGGCCCGGCGGGCAAGCGTCCGGAGGGACACGCCCCAACGGGCCGGACCCGGCTGCCCCGCGCAGCCCACCGGCACCAGAGCGTGACGACAATCAGCACACCCACCACCGGCCACCGGCCACGCGGAGCAGCACTGGGCGCAGGATTCCACCGCCACGCCCACGCCTCCCCACCACGGTGGGAAACGATCCCAGACACCATGTCCGACACAGGATCACTAAGCTGATTAGAGACGCTCTCCCAGTAAGCGCAGAGTCGCTCAGCTGGGCTAGATTGCCGAGCATGTTGCGCGAGAACCGCCATGAGCACCTGTTGCGGATCCTCCGCGAGGAGGGTGTGCTGCCGATCGGGCAGATCGCCAAACGGCTGGAGGTCAGCGAGGCCACCGCCCGGCGCGACCTCACCGATCTCAGCCGAGGTGGGCCGGCTGACCCGGGTCTACGGCGGCGCCGTCGCCCGCGAACCGGCCGACCGCCCCTTCGCCGAGGAGGAGGTCGACGATCTCGCCGACAAGAACGCCGTCGCCCGGCAGGCCGCCCGCCCGGTCGAGGACGGCGACGTGGTGCTGCTCGACATCGGCACCACCACGCTCCAGCTCGCCCGGCTGCTGCACGACCGGAGGATCACCGTGGCGACCAGCAACCTGGCCGTCTACGAGGAGCTGCGCGACGACCCGCAGGTGAGCCTGATCCTGCTGGGCGGCGAGGTGCGGCGCAACTACTGCTCGCTGGTCGGCCATCTGACCCAGGTCACTCTGAGCCACCTCTACGCCGACCGGCTGTTCCTCGGCACCAGCGGGGTGCTGCCGGACGGCAGGGTGCTCGACACCACCGACGTCGAGGTACCGGTCAAGCAGACGATGCTGGCCTCGGCCCGCCAGGTGGTGCTGCTCGCCACCGCCAAGAAGTTTTCCGGCGTGGGGAACGCCCGTGTCTGCGGGCCCCGAGACATCAACGTTCTGATCACCAATCAGGCGTCCGACCCGGCCACTCTCGGCGTGTTCCGCGAGGCCGATGTGGAGGTTGTTCAAGCATGAGGCTCACCGTGCTGGGTGGCGGCGGATTCCGCGTACCCCTGGTCTACCGCGCACTGCTCGACGACAGCGGCGACCCCTCGGGGCGCTGCACCGAACTCGTCCTCCACGACACCGACGCCGGCCGCCTCGACGCGATCCGCGCGGTGCTCGCCCGGCAGGCCGAAGAGCACGCCGAGCGGCGCGGCGGTCCGGCCCCGGTGGTGCGGACCACCACCGACCTCGACGACGCCCTGCGCGGCGCGGACTTCGTCTTCTCCGCGATCCGGGTCGGCGGCCTGGAAGGCCGCACCCGCGACGAGCGCATCCCGCTGAACGAAGGGGTCCTCGGCCAGGAGACGGTCGGCGCCGGCGGCGTGCTCTACGGGCTGCGCACGCTGCCCGTCGCCGTACGGATCGCCGAGCGTGTCGCCGCCGTCGCGCCGGACGCCTGGATCATCAACTTCACCAACCCGGCCGGCATGGTCACCGAGGCGATGACCCGGGTGTTCCGCGAACGGGGCCTCGGCGACCGGGTGATCGGCATCTGCGACTCGCCCGTCGGCCTGTGCCGCCGAGCCGCCCGCGCCCTGGGCGCCGACCCGGACCGCGCCGACTACGACTACGTCGGCCTCAACCACCTGGGCTGGCTGCGCCGCGTCGTCGTGGGCGGCCGCGACCGGCTGCCCGAACTGCTCGCCGACAGCGCGCGGCTGGAGTCCTTCGAGGAGGGCAGGCTCTTCGGCGCCGACTGGCTGCGACCGCTGGGCGCCATCCCCAACGAGTACTTGCACTACTACTACTTCAACCGCGAGGCGGTGGCGTCACTCAGCCGCGCGAGCGCCACCCGCGGCGAGTTCCTCCGCGACCAACAGGCGCGTTTCTACGAGGAGTTGCGTACTGGCGAGCCCAAGGAGGCGTACGAGAGCTGGGACCGTACCCGCCTGGAGCGCGAGGAGACGTACATGGCGGAGAGCCGCGAATCCTCCGGCGGCTGGCAGCGCGACAGCTGCGACCTCGACGGCGGCGGCTACGACCGGGTCGCGCTGGCACTGATGCGCGCGATCTCCCGCAACGAGCGCACCACCCTCATCCTCAACGTCGCCAACCGCAACGCCGTCCCCGGCCTCGACGCCGAGGCCGTCGTCGAGGTGCCGTGCCTGGTCGACGCGGGCGGCGCGCGCCCGCTGGCGACCGGAGCCGTCGCCCCCGACCAGCTCGGCCTGATGCTCTCGCTCAAGGCCGTCGAGCGGTCCGCGATCGAGGCGGCGGCGAGCGGCTCACGCGACGCGGCCCTGCGCGCGCTGGCGCTGCACCCGCTAGTGGACTCGGTACGGGTCGCCGGACGCATCCTGGACGCGGCGGGCGGATTCTGAGCGGCGGGCACGCTGTGACCGGCGGTCGGCGGGCTTTCCGGTTCCTGGCTGCGAAGACCGGCGACGAGGCCGCGCGCCACAGGCTTTCCGGCGAGCCGATCACCCACCTGGCCGATCACCCACCTGTACGTCGCCGACGGCTATCCGGTCACCAACGACCTTTGCCCCGACCCGACGGCGACGAGCAAGCCCGAGATCGGGCCGGCCAGCCACCCGTTCGTCCTGACGAGGCCGTCCAGGAAGGGCGATTGCTGAACCGGCCAAGCCGCCGGTCGGGCGCCGCCGACCACAAGTCACCTGCGCTATAAGGGATTTGGGCCCTGGGATGGGCCCGTGGACCCATGCCCCGCACGATCAACCGCCCTAGCCTCACCCTCGCACCTTCGTCAGACCCTCACGCGGACTTACGAACCGAGGTCGTGGCATGTCTGTTTCCGGCGGCTCCCCGGCGTACGGCGGGGCGTGGGCCCCGTACGAGCGCGCGCGTCGGCCGCTGCCGCGTCCGCTGGCGGTGGTCCTGGTCCTGGCCCATGTCCTGTTCGCCTTCACGGTGCTGGGCGGGCTCGGCGTGCTGGGAGCCGTGGAGTCGGTGGACGGCGAGGTCCTGGGCCGGGTCGCCTACGCGGCGCTGCCGGGCGTGGCGGGCTTTGTGCTGGCCAGGCGTACCTGGACCGGCGACATCTGGACATGGCGCGGGCTGCTGGCCGTTCAGGGCTGGCTGATCGTCAGCGCGCTGAACTCCTTGGCGGACGACAGCGGCCGGGGGTTCACCCAGCTGTTCCTTCCCGTCATGATCGTGGTCTTCCTCTGCCGACGGGAGGTCAGGCAGAGGAACCGGTCGTGCTGTTCACTGCGGCGACCGGCTCCGCCGAGGGGTTCGCCGGCTGATCTGCGGACGGATCCGCCGGCTGACCCGCAGCGTGCGTCCGTCGTACCGCCTGATGTCCCACCCGAGTTGCTGGGTCACGACCACGAGCGGCGCCGGAGCCGCCCCCGGGGTACCTCGCGCCCCGGCGCTGTCCGTGCCCGTTACACCGGGGCGGGCAGCGTCGCGGAGGGTGGGGGCGCCGGCAGCTCGATTCCCAGCAGCCCCGAGACGAGCTTCAACGCGACCGCCGGCGCGTACGCCTCCTTCGGGGTGAGGGGCTTCGGCTCGGCCCGGGCCGTGAGCACGGCGACGGCACGGTCGGGCTGGGAAGCGGCGGTAGCGGCACGGTCGGGCTGGGAAGCGGTGGCGGCGGTCGCCGAGGGGATCAGCGCGCTGGCGGCCAGCGCGAGAGCGGCGACGGCGACCGTCCACCGTGAGCGCCGGCTGTGAGCCGAAGGGAGCGGAGTGTCCATCGGAGCGTCCTTCTGTCATGTCCGGCCCCCGGTGAGGAGGCGTGCCGGGATCGGCTCCTCCAGGTTCCTGCCGCGCGTCCGCGCGAGCCAGATAACAGCACCCATCGGGGGGCCGGCACGCCTGACCGGCACAAACCCGCACACCTACCGCCGCGCACCCACCGCCGCGCGTCCAGGGCCGCCGGTAGCCGGCGTACGGGCTCCGCCGCACCCGCCGCCGCTCTCAGGCCACGCGGTCAGGCGCCCACTGCGGGTCCCGCCCCACCGCGGCCAGCAGCGCCGCGAAGTCGGACGCGCCGACGGCGAGCGGAAAGGGCTCGCCGAAGACCTTCATCTCACGGGCCGTCGGCCCCATCCGTTCCACCAGCGCCTCCAGCGAGCGCAGGCTCGCCAGGTCCGGCGCGAAGTCCTGGCCGGTCGCCCGCGCCAGGTCCCAGGGGTGCACGGTCAGGTCGAGCAGCGCCATGCTCCCGACCGTCTCCGCCGGGAGGTTCATGCCCCCCGAAACGCCCTCGTCGGCGCCGGGGGCGGCCCATGCCGCGACGAGCCGCGTGGTCTCCTCCTCGAAGCGGGCACGCCAGTCACCGCTGAGGTAGTCGGGGGTCGTGGTGAAGTCCGCACTCTGCTTGGCAGCCAGCGACTGGAAGCCGATGACCACGTGGAACAGGTGATTGAGCAGGTCGCGCACGGCATACTCCGCGCACGGCGTGGGCTCCCCGAGCCGGTCGTCACGTACGCCGCGGACCACGGGTACCGCTCCCCTGGCCGCCGCGTCCAGCAGTTCACTGATCTTGGTTGTCATGGCATCGACGTTACGGAGGGCCGACGCCCGGCGGCTTGAAGAAACGCGACATAGGATCGCCGCCATGGCAGGTCCACGGCGTGACTCCCGCGGCATCGTCGACGCGTCCGAGCTGTTCTCGCACGTCCGCTTCCGCCGCCGTGAGCCCGCCGAACCGCTGCGGCGATATCTGGAGCACTACTGGCTCATCGACTGGGAGCTGCCCGAACCGTACGCCACGCACGTCGTGCCGCACCCCTCGGTCAATCTCGTCTTCCAGCGCTACGACGGCACCCCCGGCTTCGGCGAGGTCGCGGGCATCGGGCTCGGCCTGTTCACCAAGAAGCTGGAGGGAACCGGGCGGGTGTGCGGCGTCCAGTTCCGCCCCGGAGGCTTCCGGCCGTTCGTCCCCGACCGCCCGGTATCGGACTGGACGGGCCGGCGGGTGCCCCTCGCCGAGGCACTCCGCACCCCGGACGGGGGCTCCTCGGACGTCTCCCGCGTCCTGGACCCGGAAAAAGAGGACGCCAGGGTCGCCGCCCTCGACGCCTTCCTCCTCGCCCTCGCCCCGGACGCGGACCCGCAGGCCGACCTCGCCATGGCCCTCGTACAGCGCATCCGTACGGACCGCACAGTGCGCCGTGTCTCCGACTTCGCCCGCGCCGAGGGCCTCTCGGTGCGCACCCTGCAACGCCTCTTCGCCTCGTACGTCGGCGTCAGCCCCAAGTGGGTCATCCTCCGCTACCGCATCCACGAGGCCCTGGAGCGCGCCGCCATCGAGGCGGACATCGACTGGGCCGCCCTGGCCGCCGAGTTGGGCTACAGCGATCAGGCCCACCTCGTCCGCGACTTCACCGCGACGGTGGGCGTGCCGCCGACGGCGTACGGGCAGTGAGACACGGGTCCCCCGGGCCTGCTCGACGAAGGGACAGGCGGGCGGCGAGCACGTTCGCCGAACACCCCCGCCCCACCCGCCCCGACCCATCCGTCAGGACAGCTTGTTCACCGCTGTGCGGGTGGCGCCCTTGAAAGGCGGGACCGGCGCGTCCGCGAACTTACTCCCCGCTTTGCCCGCGAGGCAGGCCGTGGAAGCGGGCGGCACGGCGGCCTCCTCGGCGGCTGGGACTGACAGCCGCAAGACGAGAGACGCCCCACCGCCGTACGGCGGTGGGGCGTCTGCGGGGGCTCTGCCCGTCCGAGTGAGCTGTCCGCTCGCCGGACTGTCCGTTCAGCGAATCGGCATGCCCGACAGCGTCCGGGCGATGACCAGTCGCTGGATCTCGCTGGTGCCCTCGAAGATCGTGTAGATCGCCGCATCGCGGTGCATGCGCTCCACCGGGTACTCGCGGGTGTAGCCGTTGCCGCCCAGGATCTGCATGGCCTGGGCCGTCACCGTCTTCGCGGTCTCTCCCGCGAACAGCTTCGACATGGAGCCCTCGGCCGAGGTGAAGGGCTTGCCCGCGACGCCCATCCAGGACGCGCGCCAGACCAGCAGCCGGGCCGCGTCGATCTGGGTGCGCATGTCGGCGAGTTGGAACGCGACGCCCTGATTGTCGATGATCGGGCGGCCGAACTGCTCGCGGGTCTTCGCGTAGTCGAGCGCGACCTCGAACGCGGCGCGGGCGATGCCGACGGCCTGGGCGCCGACCGCCGGGCGGGACGCCTCGAAGGTGGCCATGGCCACGTTCTTAACTCGCTCGCCGCCAGTCCTGGCGCGCTCGCGGGAGCGGGCGAGGCGCTCGTCGAGCTTCTCCTTGCCGCCGAGCAGGCAGTGGCCCGGCACCCGTACGTTCTCCAGGACAACCTCGGCGGTGTGCGAGGCGCGGATGCCGTGCTTCTTGAACTTCTGGCCCTGGGACAGGCCCGGGGTCTTCGGCGGGATGATGAAGGAGGCGTGTCCGCGGGCCCCGATCTCGGGGTCGACGACGGCCACCACGACGTGGACGTTGGCGATGCCGCCGTTGGTCGCCCAGGTCTTGGTCCCGTTGATGACCCACTCGTCCTTGGTCTCGTCGTAGACCGCGCGGGTGCGCATCGCGGAGACGTCCGAGCCGGCGTCGGGCTCCGAGGAGCAGAACGCCGCGACCTTGACGTCGTTGGCGTCGCCGTACATCTGGGGGACCCAGGTGCCGACCTGCTCCTCCGTGCCGTTGGCGAGGACGCCGACGGCGGCCAGGCCGGTGCCCACGATGGACAGGCCGATACCCGCGTCGCCCCAGAAGATCTCCTCCATGGTCATCGGGATGCCGAGGCCGGTGGGGTCGAAGAACTGCTGGGCGTAGAAGTCGAGGGAGTAGAGGCCGATCTTGGCGGCTTCCTGGATGACCGGCCAAGGGGTCTCCTCGCGCTCATCCCACTCGGCCGCCGCCGGACGCATCACATCGGCGGCAAACCCGTGAATCCAGTCGCGGACGCCCTTCTGGTCTTCGTTGAGCTCGAACGTGAAGTCTCCCACGGTCCCCTCCACCTGCTTGTTACTTGCGGTAACTTCAGTGTGTTACCGGCCAGTAGCATCTGTCAACTCCCCCCGTCGACGCCTCGGCCGTCCGATGCCCCCTCGCCGCGGGTGTTAACTTGCGCGAGCGTCAAGGAATTCGTAGGGCGGGGAGGCTCAGCATGGAGACCGGTCAGCGGGAGGATCAACAGTCCCCGGCCCAGCGGCGGCGCAAGGAGTTGCTGGAGGCGGCCGACCGGGTCGTCCTGCGCGACGGCCCCGGCGCCTCGATGAACGCCATCGCGGCCGAGGCGGGCATCACCAAGCCCATCCTCTACCGCCACTTCGGCGACAAGGACGGGCTCTACCGGGCCCTCGCCGTCCGGCACACCGACGCCCTGCTCGCCTCGCTGCGCGCCGCGCTCGACGCCCCGGCGCTGCGCCGCGAGCGCGTCGAGGCCACCCTCGACACCTATCTCGCAGCGATCGAGGCGCGACCGCAGGTCTACCGCTTCCTGATGCACCCCTCCGAGGGCTCGACCGGCGCGGACCAGGGCTTCGACGCGGGCCGGCACTCCGCGCCGCTGCTGCGCCGACTCGGCGAGGAGCTCGCACAGGTGATCGCCGAGCGGGTCGATCTCGGGCCCGGCAGCGCGGAGTTGTCACGCGCCTGGGGCCACGGAATAGTCGGCATGATGCACGCGGCCGGGGACTGGTGGCTGCGCGAACGCCCCTGCCCGCGGAGCCAGTTGGTGCACCACCTCGCCGATCTGCTGTGGGGCAGGCTGGCGGCGGCGGGCGACCGGCCCGGCGGCCCCGCGTTCTGAGCGGGCCGCTCCCGCGAGGGGGTCTGACGGTCCGGCACACTTGCCCGGACTCGCGGTCGGCGCCGGCCGCCCCGTCACCGCCGGTGGGTGCGAGCCTGCCGGCGAGTGCGGTGAGCGCGATGGTTGACCGGTTCCGCCCGGTGGACGCTGTCCTCAACCTCCCCCAGCCTTCGGCCGGGAGAAAACCCGCCGGTCGCGGCGCTAGCCGCGCGGACGCCCCGTCGCCCACGGCGCGCGCCCGGCCGCCCGCATCGCCCGGCGGCGGCGCAGTCCGCCCAACCGGTCGGTGAAGAGCCCGCCGTGCAGGTGGTCGCACTCGTGCTGGAGGCAGCGGGCGAAGAAGCCGGTGCCCTCGACCCGGACCGGCGCGCCGTCGGCGTCCACGCCTTCGACGACGGCATGGTCGAAGCGCGGGGTGGCGGCCTCGATCCCCGGCAGTGACAGGCAGCCCTCCGGCCCCCGCACACTGACACCGTCGGCCTCGACGAGCTTCGGGTTGACGATGTGTCCGAGATGTCGGCGGTCGTCGTCGTCCGGACAGTCGTAGACGAACACCCGCAGCGGCAGGCCGATCTGGTTCGCGGCGAGGCCCACGCCCTGGGCCGCGTACATCGTCGCGTACATGTCCTCGATCAACTTCACAAGGGACGCGTCGAACTCGGTGACCTCCCGGCAGGAGGCGTGCAGCACCCGGTCGCCGAGCAGCCGCATCGGCCGTACGAGCCCGGAGCTGCCGGGAATCACGCGATTTCGCATGGCCGCAAGGGTACGGGCTGTGCGCGCCCCGCAAGCCCCGCCGGGTGGTGCGGTGCGGGCGCGCCGCAGGATCTCGATAGGCTGATGCCCGACCGAAGCCTCCCGGCTGGCGATTCGGCGCGGAGGAGCGTTCCACCGGCGGCCCGAAGGGCACAGGGCAGGCGGGGCGCCGGATGCAAGGAGGATCAAGGACGATGGCAGGCAACACGGAGCCGCTGTCGCCGCGGGCCAAGCTGGCCGTGACGGCAGGGAAGGCCGCGGCCGCGGTGTCGCGTGCGGCGGGCCGCGGCAGCGGATCGGTCATCGGCGGCAAGGTCGCGCTCAGGCTCGACCCGGATCTGCTGGCCAGACTCGCGGGGCATCTGGACGTGATCCTGGTGTCCGCGACCAACGGCAAGACCACCACGACCCGGCTGATCGCCGAGGCACTGCGGGCGAGCGGCCCGGTGGTCTCGAACGCGCTGGGCGCGAACATGCCCGCGGGCATCACCTCGGCGCTGGCCGGCGGTTCCGACGCCCGCTACGGCGTGATCGAGGTGGACGAGAAGTACCTCGCCGGGGTCGCCCGGGATGTGACGCCCAAGGCCATAGCGCTGCTGAACCTCTCCCGCGACCAGCTCGACCGGGCCGCCGAGACGCGGATGCTCGCGGAGAAGTGGCGCGAGGGTCTGGCCGGCACCCAGGCCGTGGTGATCGCGAACGCGGACGACCCGCTGATCGCCTGGGCCGCCTCCTCCAGCCCGAACGTGGTGTGGGTCGCGGCGGGCCAGGAGTGGAAGGAAGACGCCTGGTCCTGCCCGTCCTGCGGCGGAGTGCTGCAGCGTCCGGGCGAGGACTGGCTGTGCGGGGACTGCGGCTTCCGCCGTCCCACCCCCAGCTGGGCGCTCTCCGGTGACTACGTCATCGACCCGCACGGCTCGGCGTGGCCGATCCATCTGCAGCTGCCGGGGCGTGCGAACAAGGCCAACGCCACCACGTCGGCCGCGGTCGCGGCGACCTTCGGGGTACCGCCGCAGGTCGCGCTGGAGCGGATGTACGCGGTGGCCGCGGTGGCCGGACGCTACGACGTCGTCACGTACCTGGACCGGGAGCTGCGGCTGCTGCTGGCGAAGAACCCGGCCGGCTGGCTGGAGACGTTCTCGCTGATCGACGGTCCGCCGACGCCGGTGATCCTCGCCGTGAACGCCCGCGGGGCCGACGGCACCGACACCTCGTGGCTCTGGGACGTCGACTACACCCGGCTCGCCGGGCACCCGATCTTCGTGATCGGGGACCGCAAGCTGGACCTGGCGGTGCGGCTGGAGGTAGCCGGGCTCGACTTCCGGGTCTGCGCGGACGCCGACGAGGCGGTGCGGATGGCTCCGCCCGGCCGGATCGAGGCCATCGCCAACTACACCTCGTTCCAAGACCTGCGCCGCCGCGTCGGCAACTGATCCCGGAAGGACTGTGAGCATGAGCCAGAACAGCATGCGCCTCGTGTGGCTCTACCCCGACCTGCTGAGCACCTACGGCGACCAGGGCAACACCCTGGTCGTGGAGCGCCGGGCCCGGCAGCGCGGGCTGGACGTCGCACGCGTCGACGTCCGCTCCGACCAGCAGATCCCGACCTCCGGGGACATCTACCTGATCGGCGGCGGCGAGGACCGGCCGCAGCGGCTGGCCGCCGAGCGGCTGCGCCGCGACGGCGGGCTGAGCCGCGCGGTCGCCAACGGCGCGATCGTCTTCTCGGTCTGCGCCGGCTACCAGATCCTCGGGCACGAGTTCGTCAACGACCTCGGCGAGCGGCAGGAGGGCCTCGGCCTGCTCGACGTGATCAGCACCCGCGGTGAGGGCGCGCGCTGCGTCGGCGACGTGCTGGGCGACCTCGACGACCGGCTGGGGCTGCCGCCGCTGACCGGCTTCGAGAACCACCAGGGCGTCACCCACCTGGGCCCGACCGCCCGTCCGCTCGCGCGGGTCCGGTTCGGCAACGGCAACGGCACCGGTGACGGCACCGAGGGCGCGTGGAACGACACCGTCTTCGGCACGTACATGCACGGTCCGGTGCTCGCGCGCAATCCGCTGATCGCGGATCTGCTCATCAAGCTGTCCCTCGATGTGAACGCGCTGCCGCCGGTCGACGACCGCTGGTACGAGGCGCTGCGCAACGAGCGGATCGCCGCGGCGACCCAGCCCGCCTGACGCCCGCCGCGCACCGTGTGTCCGCGCCTCGGACGCACGGTGCCTGGCCGGTCCCGCACGCTTGTAGGGTGGCGGGAATCCAACCGGACGACGGGGTCCGGCCGTCCGGTTGAGTTGCAGAGGTATCACGAGCAATGCGAATTGGTGTGCTCACATCCGGTGGCGACTGCCCCGGTCTGAACGCCGTCATCCGGTCGATCGTGCACCGCGCCGTCGTCGATCACGGTGACGAGGTCATCGGCTTCCACGACGGCTGGCGGGGCCTGCTGGAGTGCGATTACCGCAAGCTGGACCTGGACGCGGTAGGCGGCATCCTCGCCCGTGGCGGAACGATTCTGGGCTCCTCCCGGGTACAGCCCGCGCACCTGCGCGACGGCGTGGAGCGGGCCCGCGGCCATGTGGCCGACCTGGGCCTCGACGCCATCATCCCGATCGGCGGCGAGGGCACCCTCAAGGCGGCGCGACTGCTGTCGGACGCCGGGCTGCCCATCGTCGGCGTACCCAAGACCATCGACAACGACATCGCGTCCACCGATGTGACCTTCGGCTTCGACACCGCCGTCGGTGTGGCGACCGAAGCGCTCGACCGACTCAAGACCACCGCCGAGTCGCACCAGCGGGTGATGATCGTCGAGGTCATGGGGCGGCACACCGGGTGGATCGCGCTGCACTCCGGAATGGCCGCGGGAGCGCACGCGATCGTGGTGCCTGAGCGTCCCTTCGACATCGGCGAGCTGGCCGAGCTGGTCGGTCGGCGCTTCGACGCGAAGAAGAAGTTCGCGATCGTCGTGGTGGCCGAGGGCGCGAAGCCGCGCCAGGGCTCCATGGAGTTCGACGTCGGCAGCAAGGACGTGTACGGCCACGAGCGCTTCGCGGGCGTCGCCCAGCAGCTCTCCATCGAGCTGGAGGAACGGCTCGGCAAGGAGGCCAGGCCGGTCATCCTGGGGCATGTGCAGCGCGGCGGCACGCCCACCGCGTACGACAGGGTGCTGGCCACCCGTTTCGGCTGGCACGCGGTCGAGGCGGCGCACGCCGGCAGGTTCGGCATGATGACGGCGCTGCGCGGCACCGACATCACGCTGGTGTCGCTGGCCGAGGCCGTCGAACACCTCAAGACGGTGCCGGCCGAGCGGTACGCCGAGGCGGAGTGCGTGCTCTGAGCGCACCGGGGGCGCGACCGCCCTTGGAGCCGCCCCCGGCCGGACCACCGGCCGGGGGCGGCTCTACTCTGGTGCGGGCGCATCCGGTGCGAATCCCCGCATTTTCGGTGTGCCAGGCGAGCGCGACAGGAGACACCGGATGGATCACGGCGGGCACGGCATGACGATGGATCTGCCGCCGTTCACGCTGGAGCGGGGGCTGGAGTTCACCGGCGAACCGTTCTTCCTCATCGGCTGCCTGCTGGCACTGGCCCTCTACGGCTGGGGCGTGGTGCGGCTGCGGCGGCGCGGGGACAGCTGGCCGGTGACCCGTACGATCGCGTTCGCGGCCGGTGTGCTGTCCGTGGGCGCGGTGATGTGCACCGCGCTCAACGAGTACGGCATGGTCATGTTCAGCGTGCACATGGTGCAGCACATGATCATCAGCATGTTCTCGCCGATCCTGCTGCTGCTGGGCGCGCCGGTCACCCTGACACTGAGGGCCCTGCCGACGGCCAAACGGGGTTCCAAGGGGCCGCGCGAGCTGCTGGTGGCGCTGCTGCACAGCCGGTTCATGAAGCTCGTCTCGCACCCGGCGTTCACCCTTCCGCTGTTCATCGCGAGCCTCTACGGGCTCTACTTCACGCCCATCTTCGACTTCCTGATGGGCAGCACGGCCGGCCACCTCACGATGATGGTGCACTTCCTGGCGGTGGGCCTGGTCTTCTTCTGGCCGATCATGGGCGTGGACCCCGGTCCGCACCGGCCCGGCTATGTGATGCGGATGCTGGAACTGTTCATCGGAATGCCCTTCCACGCGTTCTTCGGGATCGCGCTGATGATGGCCTCCGAGCCGATGGTCACCACCTACCAGCACCCGGCCGCCTCACTCGGCATCGACGCGCTGACCGACCAGAACGCGGCCGGCGGCATCGCCTGGGCCTTCAGCGAGATTCCGTCGGTCATCGTGCTCGTGGCGCTGGTCTTCCAGTGGTACACCTCCGAACAGCGCGAATCGCGCCGGCTGGACCGGGCCGCGGACCGCGACGGGGACAAGGATCTTCACGCGTACAACGCCTACCTCGCGTCTTTGCAGGCACGCGGCCAGTAGCGGTACCACCCCTGTCGGGGTGACTATGGCCTTCTTGTCCGTGGCGCCGGCGCAGTGCCGCCGGTGCCGCCTGGAGGAGGATGCGGGATGCCCGGTTCTGCGAAGGCGATGTCGGTGTGCACGGTGAGCGGTCTGGTCGTGGCCACCGCCTATACGGCCGCCCTGGGCGGCAACGGCTGGCTGTGGTTCGCGTGGGTCGTGCTCGGCCTGGTGACGGTGGGGGTGCTGGTCTCCGGCGGGACGTGAGCGGTCCGCTCCCCTGCGCCGACCGGCGCGGGCGAGCTTGTCGGATCGCCCCCCCGGCACCGGAGAGGGTGGCCGGCGGGCGGGTCCGGCCCGTCCGGCGCTTGAGGGCGCCCGTCCGGAGGGCGGTCCTGGCGACGACAGGGCAGTGAGACGCGGTCGCGCCGGCGGAGATCACCCCCGCCGGGCCGCGCTCGACGCCACCCGCCCGGGACGCCGTGGGCAGGCCCTCTGCCCCGAGAGTGATTCTCGGGCTACTGTGCGTCCGCAGCGGAACTAGGCGGAGGCGGGCGTCGTGTTCTATCAAGTACTCAAATACATCATTTTGGGACCTTTGTTGAGACTATTGTTCCGGCCGCGGATCGAGGGTCTGGAGCACGTCCCGGCGGAGGGCGCGGCGATCGTCGCGGGGAACCATCTGTCGTTCTCCGACCACTTCCTGATGCCCGCCATCCTGCCGCGCAGGATCACCTTCCTCGCGAAATCGGAGTACTTCACCGGCCGAGGGCTCAAGGGCAGGCTGACAGCGGCGTTCTTCCGGGGCGCGGGACAGATCCCGGTGGACCGCTCGGGCGGCAAGGCGTCCCAGGGGGCGCTGCGGTCCGGGTTGTCCGTGCTGCGCAAGGGCAGGCTGCTGGGCATCTATCCGGAGGGCACCCGCTCGCACGACGGGCGGCTCTACAAGGGCCGTACCGGCGTGGCCGCGATGGCGATCACGGCACAGGTGCCGGTGGTGCCGTGCGCGATGGTGGGGACCTTCGAGATCCAGCCGACCGGGCGGAAGCTGCCGCGCATCCAGCGGGTGACCATCCGGTTCGGCGAGCCGCTCGACTTCACGCGGTACGCGGGCATGGGCGAGGAGCGGACCGCGGTGCGCGCGGTCACCGACGAGATCATGTACACGATCCTCAAGCTCTCGGGCCAGGAGTACGTGGACCGTTACGCGACCGAGGTGAAGGCGGAGCACTCCAAGCGTCCGCACCGGGGTGCGCACTGACCACTGATCAGCCTGCCGCGAACGGGCGTGCTCCCGGTCGCGCCGAGGTGTTCCCGGCGGCCTTACGGGCTTCCTGACGGGCTTCCTGAAGAGACCCGTACGCCGCACGCGGTGAGGGGCGGCCGGTTTCCCGGCCGCCCCTCACTTTCAGCGGTTCTGCCGTGCGGTCCCTGGGATCAGGGCGCTGCGGGCAGGTCGAGAGCCGCCTTGGCGGTGGCCTTCGAGGCTGCCGGGGCAGGCTGCGGGGTGGCGTGCGGCGCGCACGTCACGTCCTTGGCGTCGACCTTGCCCTTGAGCAGGTAGTCGTCCACCCGGCTGTTGACGCACGCGTTGAGCAGACCGGTGACGCCGTGCGAACCGGCGTTCTTCTCGGTGATCAGACGCGAGCCCTTGAGGCGCTTGTGCAGCTCGACGGCGCCGCTGTACGGCGTCGCGGCGTCACGGGTGCTCTGCACGATGAGCGTCTTCGGCAGGCCCTTGTGGGACTTGACGTTGATCGCGTTCTGCTGCGGCACACCCCAGGTGGCGCACGGCAGGTTCATCCAGGCGTTGGACCAGGTGAGGAAGGGGTAGTCCTTGTGCAGCCGGGTGTTGTCCCGGTCCCACTTCTTCCAGCTGGTCGGCCACTTGGCGTCGGTGCACTCCACCGCGGTGTAGACGGCGTTGCCGTTCTCCGCGGAGATGTTGCCCGCGACGTCCGACATATCCGGTCCCGCGGCCTCGACGAGTGACTTCTCGTCACCGGCGAGGTACTTGCTCCAGACGGCGGCGACGGGCGCCCACGAGGAGTCGTAGTACGGCGCGCTCTGGAAGAAGCCCAGCAGCTCGGCGGGGCCTACGACACCGCCGATCGGGTTCTTCTTCGCGGTCGCGCGCAGCTTCTCCCACTGCTTCTGGACCTCCGCCGGGGTATCCCCGATGTGGTAGGCCGCGTCGTTCTTGGCGACCCACTTCTTCCAGTCGTTCCAGCGCATCTCGAAGGCCACGTCCTGGCCGAGGTTGGCCTCGTACCAGATGCTGTCCTGCGACGGGTCGACCACGCTGTCCACGATCATGCGGCGGACGTGAGTCGGGAAGAGCGTCGCGTACACGCCACCGAGGTAGGTGCCGTAGGAGACGCCGAGGTAGTTCAGCTTGCGGTCGCCGAGCCCGGCACGGATGACGTCCATGTCGCGAGCGGTGTTCGGCGTCGTCATGTGGCGCAGCAGCGAGCCGCTGCGCTCCTTGCAGCCGTCCGCGTACTCCTTGGCGAGCTTGCGCTGAACGCGCTTGTCCGCCTCGCTGTCGGGCACCGGGTCCAGCTTCGGCGCCTTGACGAACTCCTGCGGGTCCATGCAGGAGATCGGCGCGGAGTGGCCGACGCCGCGCGGGTCGAAGCCGACGAAGTCGTACGCCTTCGACGTCTTGGTCCACAGCGGGTTCTTGTTGGTGACCCGGGTCGGGAAGCGCATGCCCGAGCCGCCGGGGCCGCCCGGGTTGTAGACGAGCGAGCCCTGACGCTCCTTGGCGGTACCGGTGTTGCCGATACGGTCGACCGCGATCTTGATGGTGCGGCCGTTCGGCTTGCTGTAGTCGACGGGCACCTTGACATAGCCGCACTGGATGGGCGATGCGAAGCCCCAGTCAGCGGGACAGGTCTTCCAGTCGATGCCCGCCTTGGCGGCCTTGGCCGCGGCGAGCTGCGCGCCGCGTGCTTCGGCGGCGCCGGCGGACGCGCGTCCGCCGGCGGTGGCCACTGGAGCGGCTATCGCTCCGGCGATCAGCGCGCCGGTGACCAGGGTCCCGGCCGCACCGAATATTGCTGTACGTCTCACGTAGGTACTCCCCCTGCATGGTGTGCGCTGCTTGTGGCGGCGGAGATCACAGAGTTGCAGGAGGATACTTTCGCCTGAAGGACCGTTGGGAATAGGTCGTACTGGTGTTTCTTTACTAATCCGTAAGGATTGCGGTTTCCGCGGCCGCCTCGTTGAGCAGGTTGCGCAGCCGCAGCGCGTCCGGGGCGAGCGCCGTCACGAGCAGCGCGGGACCGGCCAGCGGGGACACGATCGCGGTGCCGCCGAGCAGCCGCCGCTGCGGCGGGCTGTCCGCGAAGGCCGGGTCGACGACCAGCAGTTGGCCGACGGCCCGGTGCCCGCCGAGGACCGCGCCGCCGTCCCAGCCGGGCGCTCCGGGCCCGTAGCAGAGCTCCTGATCGAGGAGCAGGCGGCCGCCGCGCCGTACGGTCAGCCGTGTCGTGAGGCGGCCGGTGGACTCGCCCCAGCGGCCGAGGACCTGTTCCTCGCGGAACACCAGGCGGGCGGTGGCCGCGAGGTCGATCCGGGTGGTCATCCGCAGATCGCTGCCCCGGGCGGAGATCAGCGGCTCGGGCAGCCAGCACGCCTCGGCCCCCTCACCGACCGTCAGCCGCACGTCGTACGAGGCGGGCTGCGCCGTGCGGCCGGGGAGGGCCACGGTCGCGGCGGCCGAGCCGACACGCAGCCGGGCGCCCGCCTCCACCGCGGCATCGATGGCGAGCCGGTCGCCGCCCAGCGGGGCGCACATCGCGCCCACGATGGTGACATGGGCCGCCGAGCCCGTCCCCCGGGTGCGGCGCAGCGCGAGCGGGCCGTCCCCGGCGAGCAGCGGCAGCGCGGTGCCGCCCCGCCCGTCGGGCGCGGCGGTGATCCGCGCGGTGGCACGGACTCCGGTGCCGGAGGTGGGCGGGGCCGTGGTCCGGACAGCGGTCGACATGCCGGTCGGCGCGGGCCGTTCGGGGGTGGGCGCGGCGACGGGTGCGCCGGTGGTGGTGTCAGCGCCCCGCCCACCGCCCCGCGCGCCGGTCGCTTCGGCCGGGGGTGCGCTCGCGGTCACGGCCGGGCCGCGGTCCAGGCGGCGAGCCGCTCGCGGACCCAGTCGGCGACCGGCTCGATGCCGCCCTCGGTCGCGAGCGAGGTGAAGGCGACGGGCAGGTCGCCGCGTTGGGCCCTGGCGTCGCGGTCCATGACGCCGAGGTCGGCGCCGACCAGCGGGGCCAGGTCGGTCTTGTTGATGACCAGGAGGTCCGAGGTGATCACACCGGGACCGCCCTTGCGCGGGATCTTGTCGCCGCCCGCGACGTCGATGATGAACACCTGGGCGTCGACGAGCCCCTTGGAGAAGGTGGCGGTGAGGTTGTCGCCGCCGGATTCCACCAGTACGAGGTCGAGCGGCCCGACCGCGTCCTCCAAGTCCTCGACGGCTTCGAGGTTGGCCGAGATGTCGTCGCGGATCGCGGTGTGCGGGCACGCGCCGGTCTCCACGGCGGTGATGCGCTCCGGCGGCAGGACCGCGTTGCGCAGCAGGAACTCGGCGTCCTCGCGGGTGTAGATGTCGTTGGTGACGACGGCGATGGACAACTGCCCGCGCAGCGCGCGGCACAGCGCGGCGACGGTGGCCGTCTTGCCGGAGCCGACCGGCCCGCCGAGCCCGATGCGCAGCGCGCGCCGGGTGCCGTCGGGGCGGATGGGCTGCGGGGAGCTGTAGGTGTGGCGCTGCGGGAAGGTGTCGCTGTGATCGAGGTGCATGGTGTGCGCTCCGGGGTTCTCGGTTCGTACGGGTTCGTGCAGATTCGTGCAGGTTCATGCGGGAGCCGGTCGTACGGGGCGGGGCGTCCCCTCCCGTCGGGCGCGCTACGAGGCGAAGAGGCGTACGGACCAGGCCGCGTGCTGTTCCGCCGCGATGTCGAGCAGCGGGGCCGACGCGGCGGGGAGCGCGTCGACGCCTTCGGTGCGGGCCTGTTCGGCCGCGTCCGCCGCTCGTTCGGCGACCTGGTCGAGTTCGGCGGTGAGGACGGCGAGGACGGTGGTGGCGTCGAACGGGTCGAGGCTGAGCAGTCGTACGGCAGCGGTGGCGGGGCCGCTGATGGACTCGTATCCGGCCGCGTAGGCCGCGTCGAGCGGGCCGAGGCCCGCCGAGCGTGCGGCGAGGCCGAGCACGATCGGCTGGTGGGCGCCGCGCGGCCGGGCGGCGGCGAGCGCGTCGAGTTCGGCGGACGGCCAGGCGGCGCGGGCGGCCCGCATCATCTGGCGGCCGAGCCGGCGCGTGGTCAGCCGCAGCGCCGGGGACGGCGTGCGGGCCTCGGCGGCCTCGTCGAGGTCGAGCGGGTCGAGCCCGGCGGCGGCCGCGGCGGCGAGGCCCGCGGCGACCAGGCCGGCGCTGTGCAGCCGGCCCCGGCAGACGTCCTCGAGACTCGCGGCGTCGTGGATCCGCCCGGCGGCGACGGCCGGTTCGGCGCCGCCGGAGTGGGCGTGGCCGCCGGCCGGGAAGCGGCCGTCGGTCAGTACGAGGAGCGCCGCGCGGTTCGCCGGCGGGGCCGGTGAGCCGGCCGAACGCCCTGGCGCGGGCGTCGGCGGGCTCGCCGGCGGGTGTTCGGCGGGGGCGACCGGAACGGTCATGGGGATCATCAGAAGAGGAAGTAGCGCTGGGCCATCGGAAGTTCGGCCGCCGGGGCCGGGTCGACCGGGTCGCCGTCGATGGTCACGGTGAAGGTGTCCGGGTCGACCTCTACGTGCGGCAGGGCGTCGTTCTCGCGCATGTCGGCCTTGGTGAGGCCGCGGGTGCTGCGGATGGCGATGAACTTCTTGCCGAGGCCGAGCCGTTCGGGGAGGCCGTCCTCGATGGCCGTCCGCGTGACGAAGTTGAAGGAGTTGGCGGCGGGCGCACGGCCGATCGCGCCGAACATGGGCCGGGGCAGGACCGGCTGCGGGGTGGGGATGGAGGCGTTGGCGTCGCCCATCTGCGCGTAGGCGATCTGGCCCCCCTTGATGACGAGTTGCGGCTTGACGCCGAAGAACGCCGGGGCCCACAGCACCAGGTCGGCGAGCTTGCCCGGTTCCACGGAGCCGATCTCGGCGTCGAGGCCCTGGGCGACCGCCGGGTTGATGGTGTATTTGGCGACGTAGCGGCGGGCCCGGTGGTTGTCCGCGCGGCCGTCGCCGGGCAGCGCTCCGCGCCGCCGCTTCATGACGTGGGCGGTCTGCCAGGTGCGCAGCACGACCTCGCCGACCCGGCCCATGGCCTGGGCGTCGGAGGAGATGATCGAGATGGCTCCGAGGTCGTGCAGGATGTCCTCGGCGGCGATGGTGCTGGGCCGGATGCGGGACTCGGCGAAGGCCAGGTCCTCGGGCACGGCGGGGTTGAGGTGGTGGCAGACCATCAGCATGTCGAGGTGTTCCTCGATGGTGTTGACGGTGTGCGGCCTGGTGGGGTTGGTGGAGCTCGGCAGCACGTGGGGCTGCGAGACCACGGTGATGATGTCGGGCGCGTGGCCGCCGCCCGCGCCCTCGGTGTGGTATGCGTGGATGGAGCGGCCCGCGATGGCCGCGAGGGTGTCGCCGACGAACCCGGCCTCGTTCAGCGTGTCGGTGTGGAGGGCGAGTTGGGCGCCGGTCTCCTCGCAGACGGTGAGGCACGCGTCGATGACGGCGGGGGTCGCGCCCCAGTCCTCATGGATCTTGAATCCGACCGCTCCGCCGCGCAGCTGGCTGTACATCGCGCCCCGGCTCATGGTGTTGCCCTTGCCGAGCAGTCCGATGTTGAGCGGGTACGCCTCCATCGCCTCGAACATCCGGGCGAGGTGCCAGGGGCCGGGCGTGACGGTGGTGGCCTTGCTGCCCTCGGCCGGGCCTGTGCCGCCGCCGATCAGCGTGGTGATGCCGGAGGCGAGGGCCTCGTCGGCGATCTGCGGGCAGATGAAGTGCACATGGGCGTCGATCGCCCCGGCGGTGAGGATCTTGCCGTTGCCGGCGATGATCTCGGTCTCGGGGCCGATGACCAGGTCGGGGTGGACGCCGTCCATGGTGTCGGGGTTGCCGGCCTTGCCCAGCGCGGTGATCCGGCCGTCGCGCAGCCCGACGTCGGCCTTGACGACGCCCCAGTGGTCGAGCACGACGGCGCCGGTGATCACGGTGTCCGGCGCCCCGTCGGCGCGGGTGGCGCGGGACTGGCCCATGGATTCGCGGATGACCTTGCCGCCGCCGAAGACCGCCTCGTCGCCGGCGCGTCCGGGGCCGCCGCAGAGGTCCTGGTCGATCTCGATCAGCAGGTCGGTGTCGGCGAGCCTGATCCGGTCCCCGGCGGTGGGGCCGAAGAGGTCGGCGTACGCGGCGCGGCTCAGCTCAGTCATGCAGAACGCCTCCGGTCTCGCCGCGCAGGCCGGCGACGAAGCGGCGGCCTGCGAGCGGGATGAGTTCGACTTCGGCGAGGATGCCGGGTTCAAAGCGCACGGCGGTCCCGGCCGCGACGTTCAGGCGCTGCCCGTGGGCCGCCGCCCGGTCGAAGTCGAGGCCGGGGTTGGCTTCGGCGAAGTGGTAGTGGGAGCCGACCTGGACGGGCCGGTCGGCGATGTTGAGTACGGCGAGACGGGTGACGGGGCTGCCCTCGTTGAGGCGCACCGGCTCGTCGGCGAAGAGGATTTCTCCGGGGATCATCTGCGGTCTTTGCCTGTCAGCCGATGGGCTCATGGACGGTGACGAGCTTGGTGCCGTCCGGGAAGGTCGCCTCGACCTGGACGTCGTGGATCATTTCCGGCACGCCGTCCATCACCTCGTCGCGGGTGAGCACCTTGCGGCCGGAGGACATGAGTTCGGCGACGGTGCGGCCGTCGCGGGCGCCTTCGAGGAGGTGCGAGGTGATGAGCGCGACCGCCTCGGGGTGATTGAGCGTCAGCCCCCGTGCCCGTCGCTTCTCGGCCACGTCGGCGGCCACATGGATGAGCAGTCGTTCCTGCTCGTGCGGGGTCAGATGCACGCTTCCCACCTCACAGTCGTCCCTCCCACCGCCCTGCGTGGAACGGGAGGGGCCCGGCGTTACTACCGGTCCGAGAGCGGCGAGTATGGATGTATCGCCCACCGACCTCAGCGGGACCCTATCCGACTTCAACACTCTGTTGACCTGCGGTTAGCGGTCCGACGCCCAGGAATTACACGCTAATACGCAACCTTTTCCATCGCGTTAACTCGGCCTTTGCTCCCCCATGGAGGTGAGCCCCGGAAGAGCGTTCCGCACCGCCCCTGACCTCGACGTCCACACACAGGCCCACTGCGGGACGCGGACGGCGCACGACCCTTCCGACGGCTTGGCGTATGCCCGCATTCGTCCGCATGCCGCAACTCCGTGTCCGGTATGCGCTCTTGACGTGCGCCGCCGCACCATCGATTCTCATGTCCGCGTCAACTCGCTCCGCACGACCCCCCACATCATCATCGGAGCCTCACATGACACGAACAGCACCTCTGCGTCGCGCCGCGCTGGCCGCGGGCGCCTGCACCGCTCTCACCGCCGCTCTGCTCGGCGCCGCGAGCGGCGCTCAAGGAGCCCCGGCGCCGGCCGCGGCGCCGGATATCTCGGTCGCCAACGTCAAGGCGCATCTCGGCGAACTGCAGTCGATCGCCGACGCCAACGGCGGCAACCGCGCCCACGGCGAGGCCGGTTACAAGGCCTCCATCGACTACCTCAAGGCGAAGCTGGACGCGGCGGGATTCACCACCGCCGTCCAGGAGTTCGACTACAACGGCGCCACCGGCTACAACCTGGTGGCCGACTGGCCCGGAGGCAGCGCCGACGACGTCGTGATGTCCGGGGCGCACCTGGACTCGGTCGGCGACGGTCCCGGCATCAATGACAACGGCTCGGGCTCAGCCGGCATCCTGGAGGTCGCGCTCGCCGTCGCCAAGGCGGATCTCAAGCCCACCAAGCACCTGCGGTTCGGCTGGTGGGGCGCTGAGGAGTTCGGCATGATCGGCTCGCAGCACTACGTCGACAAGCTGTCGACCGGCGACCGTTCGAAGATCGGCGGCTACCTCAACTTCGACATGATCGGCTCGCCGAACCCGGGCTACTTCGTCTACGACGACGACCCCGCGATCGAGAAGACGTTCAAGGACTGGTACGCCGCCAAGGACATCAAGACCGAGATCGAGACCGAGGGCGACGGCCGCTCCGACCACGCCTCCTTCAAGAACGCCGGGATACCCGTCGGCGGCCTCTTCTCCGGCGCGGACTACAAGAAGACCCAGGAGCAGGCGGACAAGTGGGGCGGCAAGGCCGGCGAGGCCTTCGACCCCTGCTACCACGCGTCCTGCGACACGACCGCGAACATCGACGACAAGGCGCTGGACACCAACAGCGACGCCATCGCCGACGCGGTCTGGCAGCTCAGCTCCTGACCCCGGACGCTGCGGGCCGCCGCCCCCGGCACCCGAAACACCGGCCGGGCCCGCGTCAGCAGTGCGGGCGGCGTCACCGGCGCGGCCCGCGGCGGCGGAACCGACAGCACCACCCGGAACAGCCGGCTCCACAGCCGCCGGCGCCCGCGGCACACGCGGGCACCGGGAGCACAGCCCGCATCACCGTCAGCCCTAGCGGCCCGGTCGCCGATCCCCGGCGTCCGGGCCGCGGTGCTCTGCGGCGGGCAGGCGGGTGATGCTGCCGACGGCCCGGGTGCTCATCCACCAGCCGTCGGTCAGCGAGCCGTTCCACGGCCAGGCCAGCGACCTGGAGATCCAGGCCCGGGAGATGCAGCGGGTCCGCGCCCTGCTGGAAGAGCTGCTGGTACGGCACACCGGCCGCCCGGCCGCGCGGATCAGCCAGGACATCGAGCGCGAGAAGATCTTCGACGCCGAGGCCGCGGTGGCCTACGGCCTGGTGGACGGGCCGACCAGCAGCCGCAAGCAGGCCCCGGTCCGGCCCTGACGCACGAGCGCGGCGAGCGCGAGCCGCCCATGAACGCGCCGGCGCGGGCGCTGCGGGTGCTGGATGGGGAGCGCCGCGCGCGCCGGGTCTCGTTGCCGCCCCTACCCGGAGGGTGATATAAGGGCTGATCCCCGTCCCGGAGCCGGCTCCGGGACCGGCCCCAGCCGTTGAGCGCATTGCCCGCCGAGCCCGATATCCGCGATCGGACCGATGCGGATCGGGGTGGGGCGACCCGCTGTAGTCGCTCGTACGCACCGAATGGGATCACCTGTTCGGCGTAGCCGGAGGCAGACGTATTGCGCTGATCAACTTGCACGGAGCGCCCGGGCGTTTGGCGGAGGTGTCCATTCCGCCCCTGGTACGGGACTCCTCGGGGGTCGCGCACCAGGAGCGAATCAGCCCGTGTCACCTGAATGGGTCAGAAGTGGCGAGTGTCACAATAGGGCGTTTCGGCTCGGAACCGGTGGCCGAGGTGCGTGACGATCCCTGGGACGACAAGCCCCCGCCGCCTCGGTGGGGCGGTCCGGGCGGACGCCGAATCCTGCCGCCGTACCGGATGACTGGTCGACACCAGTGGATCGGCAGGAGCGGAGGACCCAAGCACGGCGGGCCGACCGGACACACCGGTCGCCCCTTGGGGTGAAGCCGTGAAAACGGCCGGGCAACTTCGCCTGCCCGAACCCGACAGGTCATCTTTCGCAGGCGGTTGACGAAGGGTTGCGCATGACTGCGCGAATTCACGTCCCCGCACTGTTCACCCGGGCAGGCACCATCTCGGCTCTCACCATCGCCGCTGTCGGCGGCACCGCGTTGGCCCCGGGTTTCGCCCCGACCGCCGAAGCGTCGGGGCACTCGTCCGAAGCACTCAAGATCGCGGCGTCCAAGAAGGGTTCGCCCTACCGCTACGGGGCCAGCGGCCCGCACCGCTTCGACTGCTCGGGGCTCACGCTCTACTCGTTCAAGCGCGTCGGCAAGCAGTTGCCGCGCACCGCGGCGGCCCAGTACAACAAGACCCGACATATCTCGGCGTCCCACCGCAAGAGTGGCGACCTGGTCTTCTTCCACTCGGGACGGGGCGTCTACCACGTGGGGATCTACGCCGGGCGCGGCCGGATCTGGCACTCGCCCAAGAGCGGATCGGTCGTGCGCCTGGAGCGGATCTGGACGCGCAGCGTCTGGTACGGACGGGTGCGCTGAGGCCGTAGAGCTGAGGCCGTAGAGCTGAGGCCGTAGAGCTGAGGCCGTAGAGCTGAGGCCGTAGAGCTGAGGCCGTAGAGCTGAGGCCGTAGAGCTGAGGCCGTAGAGCTGAGGCCGTAGAGCTGAGGCCGTAGAACCGGCCCCGCCGGGCCTTCCTCGGTTCGGTGATCGTGGAGGATCACCGAACCGGGGAAGGCCGGTGGGCCGGTCCCGGCCGAGCCGAACAGCCCCCGCAAGGATCAGCGCTCACCCTGAAGCGGCGTCGCCGAGGGCCAGGGCAGCGTGATCCAGACCGTCTTACCGCCCTCCTCGGTGGGCGTGACGGACATCCGGCCGCCGGCCTCCGCGGCAAGCCAGCGGATGATCACCATGCCGCGGCCGTTGTCCTGCTGGACCGCCGCGGGCAGCCGCTGCGGCCAGCGCGGGTGGCTGTCGGTGATCCCGACGCGAAGCTGCTCGTCCCGGTCGAGTTGGACCTGCACGGTGAAGGTGGGCGACTGGCCGAAGGTGTGCTGGACCGCGTTGGTGGCGAGTTCGGAGACGATCAGCCGGACGCTGTCCCGGATGTCGGCTCCCGGCGGCAGCCCCCAATCGGTGAGCAGGCCGGTGACATAGGCGCGCGCCGTGGAAACCGACACCGGAGTGCTCGGCAGGGTGACGGATACTTCCTGGTGGTCTGCCATGGCGACGCTGTCCCTTTCCCGCCGAGGCCGGACTCCGATGCGGTGCGTAGCGAAGTCGCGGGCGGCCCCGAACGGCTGCTTCGCGCCAGAGTCCCATTTATGCTGCCGTCATTGGTGGCGATCCACCAAGGTATGCATATATCTGTCGCTCGAAGCGGTGAACTCTGCTACGGGAGACCGTATTCGGGCGGCACACTGGTGCATTGACCACGAACGGATCGGCCACAACGGATCGAACGGGCGGCATTGTCCGGAGGAGGCGGCATGCGCCACGGTCCCGCGGTGCGCCGCCGAAAGCTCGGCGCGGAATTGCGCCGGCTGCGCGATCACGCCGGGCTCACCAGCGGTGAGGCGGCCCGCCGGGTGGGCTGGCACCAGTCCAAGGTCAGCCGGATCGAGACCGGCCGCAGCGGTGTGAAGCCCTGGGACGTCGCGCGGCTGATGGACGCGTACGCGGTGACCGATCCGGAGCTGCGGGCGTTGCTGACGGCACTCTGCGGCGGCGCGGACAGCGAGCGGGGCGACGGGGTCCGGCAGGGCTGGTGGAACGCCTACCGGGAACTACTGCCGCCGGAGCGCCGGGACTTCATCAGTCTGGAGTCGCAGGCCGCGCGGGTGCGCACGCTGGAGACGACCGTCGTGCCGGGGCTGCTGCAGACACCCGGCTACGCCCGCGCGCTGACCCGCGCGACCCTCGGCGCGCTGCCGCCGGCCAAGCTGAACTCGCTGGTGGAGGTGCGGATGGCGCGGCAGGCGGTGCTGCGGGCCGACCCGCCGATGGAGTTGTGCGCGGTGCTGGACGAGGCGGTGCTGCGCCGCGATGTGGGTGGCCCGCGGGTAATGGCCGAGCAATTGTGGCGGCTGGTGGAATGGGGAGCGCTGCCCCGGGTGCGGCTCCAGCGTATTGCCGTTCTCGCGTGGGGTGCATATCGGAGTGACCGGCCCTTTCGTTATCTTCTCCTTTCCGCTCATTGCTGATCTGGATATGGTTGTTCTGGACCACCTGACGAGTAGCCTCTATCTCGAACAGAAGGAAGACCTCAGGGCGTGCAACGCCGCATTCGACATTTTGCGGGCCCGCGCCCTTCCCGACAAGGATTCGTTGGCTTTCATCGCCGGCATCGCGCAGGCGTATGGCGGCGCGCGAACGTAAGGAGGCACCATGGTCCGCACCTCCTCGCCACGTACCGCACAGCGCGACCCTGATCGGCGTCCATTGGCATCGCAGCAGTTGGAGCACCGCGATGAACAACTGTCTCGAAGCGGCTTCGCTGCGCTCCGGGGCGCTGGCCGTGCGCGACTCCAAGAACACGGCCGGCCCGGCGCTGCTGTTCTCGCCGCCCAGCTGGGCGGCGTTCGTCGAAGCAGTGGGCAACGGGACGTTCCCGACCCGGAGTTGAGTGCTCAACCGGTCGGCGCGGTCTTCACGATCGCGTCGACCGCGTCCCCGATCCGCTGATCCGTCAGATCGGCGCGGGCCGTCAGCCGCAGCCGGGAGACGCCGTCGGGCACGGACGGCGGACGGAAACAGCCGACCGCCAGCCCCGCCGAGCGGCAGTCCGCGGCCCAGCGCAGCGCCGATCGCGCCGAGGGGGCCCGTACCGAGACCACCGAGGCGTCGGGGCGGGTCACGTCGAGGCCCGCCGCGCTCAGCCGCCGGTGCAGTTCGCCCGCGACCGTACGCGCCCGCGCGGCCCGTTCGGGCTCCCGGCGCAGCAGCCGCACGCTCGCGAGGGCGGCGCCGACCGCCGCGGGGGCGAGCCCGGTGTCGAAGATGAAGGTCCTGGCGGTGTTGACGAGATGCTCGATGACCCGGGCCGGGCCGAGCACCGCGCCGCCCTGGCTGCCCAGCGACTTCGAGAGGGTGACGGTGGCGACGACGTCGGGCGCCCCCGCGAGCCCCGCGGCGTGCGCCGCGCCGCGACCGCCCTGGCCCAGCACGCCGAGGCCGTGCGCGTCGTCCACCACCAGGGCCGCGCCGTACGAGCGGCAGGCGGCGGCCAGCGCGGCGAGCGGCGCGGCGTCGCCGTCCACCGAGAAGACGGAGTCGGTGACCACGAGGGCGCGGCCGTCCACCGGATCGTGCGCGTCGAGGGCCTTGCGCACCGCCTCGGGGTCGGTGTGCGGCACGACGGCGGTCTCGGCCCGCGAGAGCCGGCAGCCGTCGATGAGCGAGGCGTGGTTGCCCGCGTCGGAGACCACGAGGGTGCCGGCGGCGGTGAGCGCGGTGACGGCGGCGAGGTTGGCCGCGTAGCCGGAGGAGAGCACGAGCGCGGACTCGAATCCGCAGAAGTCGGCGAGTTCGGCTTCGAGCTCGGCGTGCAGTTCGGTGCTGCCGGTCACCAGCCGGGAGCCGGTCGCGCCCGCGCCCCACCGCTCGGCCGCCTCGGCGGCGGCCCGGGTGATCTCCGGGTGCCGGGCCAGGCCCAGGTAGTCGTTGCTCGCCAGGTCCAGCAGCGGGGAGTCGGCGGGCCGCGGCCGCAGCGTACGCACCAGCCCGGCGCCGCGGCGCGCCCGCGCCTGCTCGTCGATCCAGTCGAACGGGTCGCGCGGGTCCTGCGGCATCGGCCGTCCTTCGCTGCTGCTGCGTGTTTCTGCTGCTGTTCCTGTGGGGTTCGACTAAAACGTAGCCGCGCGGGAGCCGGCACAGGGTGTGGCGATACACACACCTGGATCGGCCGGTGTTGTTCGATCTCTCCTTGGCCCCGGATGCCGGCGTAGGCGAGGATCAGCCACATGGACCTGCTGAACACACTGGTGGACAAGGGGCTGCGCCGCGAGCTGCCCACGCGGGACGAGGCGCTGGCCGTGCTGGCCACCTCGGACGACGAACTGCTCGACGTGGTGGCCGCCGCCGGAAAGGTGCGCCGGCAGTGGTTCGGGCGGCGGGTGAAGCTGAACTACCTGGTCAATCTCAAGTCGGGGCTGTGTCCCGAGGACTGCGGATACTGCTCGCAGCGGCTCGGCTCGAAGGCCGAGATCCTCAAGTACACCTGGATCAAGCCGGACGAGGCCGCCGCGGCGGCGGGCGCGGGGGTGGCCGGCGGCGCGAAGCGGGTGTGCCTGGTCGCCAGCGGCCGCGGGCCGACGGACCGGGACGTGGACCGGGTCTCGCAGACCATCGAGGCGATCAAGGCGCAGAACGAGGGCATCGAGGTCTGCGCGTGCCTCGGGCTGCTCTCGGACGGCCAGGCGGCGCGGCTGCGGACGGCGGGCGCGGACGCGTACAACCACAACCTCAACACCTCGGAAGCGACATACGGCGACATCTGCACGACGCACGATTACGCGGACCGGGTCTCGACGGTGAAGCAGGCCCAGTCGGCCGGGCTGTCCGCCTGCTCCGGGCTGATCGCGGGCATGGGCGAGTCCGACGCGGACCTGGTGGACGTGGTCTACGCGCTGCGCGAGCTGGACCCGGACTCGGTGCCGGTCAACTTCCTGATCCCGTTCGAGGGCACACCGCTCGGCAAGGAGTGGAACCTGACGCCGCAGCGGGCGCTGCGCATCCTCGCGATGGTCCGGTTCGTCTGCCCGGATGTGGAGGTACGTCTCGCGGGCGGCCGTGAGGTGCATCTGCGGACGATGCAGCCGCTCGCGCTGCACCTGGTCAACTCCATCTTCCTCGGCGACTACCTGACCAGCGAGGGCCAGGAGGGCCAGGCCGACCTCGACATGATCGCCGACGCGGGCTTCGAGGTGGAGGGCACCGACGCGACGACGCTGCCCACGCATCGCGTGGACGCGCAGACCGCGGCCAAGGCGGCGGCGGACGGCGGCTGCTCCGGCCACGACGCCGGGGGCCGCGGCCCGTGCGGGGGCTCCGCCGCGGAGACCTCTTCGGACGACGCCGCATCGGGCGGCACCGCATCGGACGGCACTCCGGGCGCGCCCGCCGAGTCCGCGCCGGTCACCGCCGTCGTACCCGGCCCGGCGGTCAAGGTCGCCCCGGCTCCCGCTGCGGCTCCCGCGCCGGTCGCGGCCGTCGCCGCCGGCCCGTCCCGCGCGGATCTGGTCTCGGTGCGCCGCCGCGGCGCGGGAACCGAGCTGCCGCCCAATGCCTGAGCCGCTCCCCCGCGCCGAAGCCGCGCCGCCCGACGCCACGCCGCCCGATACCGGGCCCGCGCTCGGCCCTTCCGCCGGCGGCGTCGGCACCGGCGCGCTGACCACCGGCGAGCTGCTGGCCCTCGACCGTGAGCACGTCTGGCACCCGTACGGGCCGATGCCCGGCCGGCAGCCGCCGCTGGTCGTCGAATCCGCGTCCGGGGTCCGGCTGCGGCTCGCCGAACCGGCCTGGGGCGCCGTTGAGTTGATCGACGGCATGTCCTCCTGGTGGTCGGCCATCCACGGCTACAACCACCCGGTGCTCAACGAGGCCGCGCGCGGCCAGCTGGACCGGATGAGCCATGTGATGTTCGGCGGGCTCACCCATGAGCCCGCCGTGCGGCTCGCGGCCCGGCTGGTGGAGATCACCCCGGAGCCGCTGCGCCATGTCTTCCTCGCCGACTCCGGTTCGGTCTCGGTCGAGGTCGCCGTGAAGATGTGCCTCCAGTACTGGCGCTCGGCCGGGCGGCCGGCCAAGCAGCGGCTGCTCACCTGGCGCGGCGGCTACCACGGCGACACCTGGCAGCCGATGTCGGTGTGCGACCCCGACGGCGGGATGCACCAGCTCTGGTCGGGGGTGCTCCAGCGGCAGATCTTCGCGGACGAGCCGCCCGCGGGCTTCGACGCCGACCCCGACCCCGGCTACGTCGCGGGACTGCGGGCGCTGATCGCCGAGCACGCCGACGAACTCGCCGCGGTCATCGTGGAGCCGGTGGTGCAGGGCGCGGGCGGGATGCGCTTCCACTCCCCCGGCTATCTGCGGGTGCTGCGCGAGGCGTGCGACGCGTACGGCGTGCTGCTGATCCTCGACGAGATCGCGACCGGTTTCGGGCGCACGGGCGAGCTGTTCGCGGCCGGCCACGCGGGGATCTCCCCCGATGTCATGTGCGTCGGCAAGGCGCTGACCGGCGGCTATCTGACGATGGCGGCCACGCTGTGCACCTCCGGGGTCGCCGAGGGCATCTCCCGGGGCGAGGTCCCGGTGCTCGCGCACGGCCCCACCTTCATGGCCAACCCGCTGGCCGCGGCCGTCGCGACGGCCTCCATCGACCTCCTCCTCGCGCAGGACTGGCGGCAGGAGGTCAAGCGGATCGAGACAGGACTGCGGGACGGCCTGACGCCGCTGGCCGCGGTCGAGGGCGTACGGGACGTACGGGTGCTCGGCGCGATCGGCGTCGTGCAGCTCGACCACGAGGTGGACATGGCGGCGGCGACCGAGGCCGCAGTGCGCGCGGGCGTCTGGCTGCGGCCGTTCCGCGACCTGATCTACACGATGCCGCCGTTCGTCACCGATGACGAGGATCTGGCCCGGATCTGCGCGGCGGTGAGCGCGGCGGCGAGCGCGGGCTGAGGCCGCCGGGGCGGGGTGCGCCGGCGCACCCCGCCAGCGGGATCGATGGACAGAGTCAGAGCTGGACAGAGCGGAAGGGGGCGGGATGTCGGTACTGGTCGTCACGGGGACCGGCACGGAGGTCGGCAAGACGGTGGCCACCGCGGCGATCGCGGCGGCGGCGCTGGCTCGCGGCCGGAGCGTGGCCGTGCTCAAGCCCGCGCAGACCGGCGTCGGTCCCGGCGAGCCGGGCGACGCGATGGAGGTCGTGCGGCTCGCCGGAGCGGTGACCGCCGTCGAACTCGCCCGCTTCCCCGAGCCGCTGGCCCCGGCGACGGCCGCCCGGCGGGCCGCGATGACACCCGTACAGCCGCGCGACATCGCCGAGGCCGCCGGGAAACTGGCCACCGAGCACGACCTGGTGCTGATCGAGGGCGCGGGCGGGCTGCTCGTACGGTTCGACGCGGCGGGCTCGACGCTGGCGGACGCGGCGACGCTGCTGGACGCGCCGGTCCTGATCGTCGCCCCGGCCGGGCTCGGCACGCTCAACGCGACCGCGCTGACGGCGCAGGCGCTGCGCGTCGGCGGCCTGGTGTGCGCGGGGGTGCTGGTCGGCAGCTGGCCGGCCGGACCGGATCTGGCCGCGCGCTGCAATCTGGCCGATCTGCCCGAGTCGGCCGGCGCTCCGCTGCTGGGCGCGATCCCCGCCGGCGCGGGGGCGCTGACACCCGCCGCGTTCCGGGCGGCCTCGGCCGGCTGGCTCGCGCCGGCCCTCGACGGCGGGTGGGACGCCGAGGAGTTCCGCGCCCGGATGGCCCCTGACGCGTAGTCCCGCACTCCCCCTCCGGCCTCACTGGGCGGCCCCGCCCCTCTGGTCGTACGGGCTCCGTGCGGGCGGACCCGCCGGTCCGGCGTCGTCCGGTCACGGAGCGCATCCGCAGGGCACAATCGCGGTAGCCGAAGTGCCGTGCAGGAAGGGGTCGGGCTATGTCTTCACGGTCTACGCGGTCTACGAGGTCTTTGCCGTTCTGGCGGTCTCTGCCGTTCTCCCGGAGAAGGAAGCTGCCGCACGACGCGGTGCACCACCCCTGGTTCGCCCGCCTCTGCGTCCGCCTCAGCGCACTGGCCGAGGAACGGGCCGGCGTCGGGGCGCACCGCGAGGAACTGCTCGCCGGGCTGTCCGGCCGGGTGATCGAGGTCGGGGCGGGCAACGGGCTGAACTTCCCGCACTACCCGCTGACGGTCTCCGAGGTGGTCGCGATCGAGCCCGAGCGCAGCCTGCGCCGGCTGGCGGTCGGCGCGGCGCTGCGCGCCGAGGTCCCGGTGGACGTCGCACCGGGCGCGGCGGAGGCGCTGCCGGTCAAGAGCGAGGCGTTCGACGCCGCCGTCGCGTCGCTTGTGCTGTGCTCGGTGCGGGACCTGCCCCGGTCGCTGCGGGAGATCCGGCGGGTGCTGCGGCCGGGCGGCGAGCTGCGCTTCTACGAGCACTGCCGGGCCCGCGGCCGGTGCCTGGCCGCGATGCAGCGGGCGCTGGACCATACGGTGTGGCCGCTGTTCTTCGGGGGCTGCCATACGGGCCGGGACACGCTGGCCGCGCTGGCGGAGGCGGGCTTCGAGGTCGGCCCGTACCGCAGGCTGCGGGTGCCGGAGCACGGGCTGCCGCTGCCGAGTTCGGCGCATGTGCTGGGCGTCGCCCGGCGGCCGGTCGAGGACGAGGACGGCGGCGAAGGCCCGGTCGAGAGCCCGGACGCGGAAGCCTCCTAGGGCCTGTTCCGGGAGGGGCACTGGCGACCCCCGCCGCTAAAGGCTCCAGGTGCGCAGCTCGTCGGCGATGGCGTGCACGTCCGCCGTGCCGTCCTTGACCAGCCGGGCCAGGTCGCGGACCTGCTCCGGCGAGGTGACGATCTTGAGGCCGCTGGCGACGAGATAAGCGTAGGCGACGGCGGAGGCGAACAGCGCGTTGGAGCGTTCCAGCGCCGGTACGTGCAGCAGCAGCTGAAGCAGCGCGGCGGCGCGGGCCTGCGGGTCCTGGTAGACGGGGGTGCCGAAGATGTCCGCCTCGTGCCTGCTCACGGCGGCGACGAGGGCGCCCCAGTCGGTGACCTGGGGGTCACCGGGTGTGTTGTGTTCAGCGATCATGAGCAGCCAGGCGAGGTCGATGCGGAGGCTCAACGGCGGCCTTCGCGCTCCGCGCCGAACTCCTCGGCGAACACGGTCTCGTACTGCTTCATGAAGTCCGCGGCCGATTCCACGAAGGTATGGCCGACTTCGCCCGCGTCCTGGCGGACGAGCTCCTCGATATAGCGGTTCACGCTCACGCCCCGCTGCAGCGCGCGTTCCCGCGCCGCCTCAGCGGTGGCTTCGTCCACTCGCACGTTCAGCTGTGTTTTCGCCACACTTCCAAGCTAGCGCCCATCCGCTAGCATCCGCAAGCGCGGATCAGCTCGTACGTACGGCCGCCGCGGTCTCCCCCGACGCCGCCCCCACCGCCTCCCCCGGACCGAGCCCCGCGCCGGGCGTGCCACGCCCGGCTGTCGCAAAGGGATACCGGAGGCGCGGTCCCGCCTCTACGCTCCTGTGCTGTACGGGAGTTGGAATGTCCCAAAACGGGGAGGCAGTTGTGTCGGTTCCGGCGGATCGGACACCGCAAGAAGCCGAGGGGCACGGGTCGGCCGCCGCGCGGGCCTCGGCGCTGACCAAGACGTACGGCACGGGTGAGACCCGGGTAGTGGCCCTGGACGGGGTGGACGTGGCGATCGCCCGCAGCCGGTTCACCGCGGTGATGGGGCCGTCCGGCTCCGGGAAATCGACGCTGATGCACTGCCTGGCGGGGCTCGACACGGTATCCGCGGGCCAGGTGTGGCTGGGCGACACCGAGATCACCGGGCTGAACGAGCGCGAGCTGACGCGGCTGCGCCGGGACAAGATCGGCTTCATGTTCCAGTCCTTCAACCTGCTGCCCACGCTCTCGGCAGAGGAGAACATCACGCTGCCGATGGACATCGCGGGCCGCAAGCCGGACCAGGAATGGCTGCGCAAGGTCATCGACACGCTGGGGCTCGGCGACCGGCTCAAGCACCGGCCCGCCCAGTTGTCCGGCGGCCAGCAGCAGCGGGTGGCCTGCGCCCGCGCGCTGGCCTCGCGGCCCGAGCTGATCTTCGCCGACGAGCCGACGGGAAACCTCGACTCGCGCTCCGGCCTGGAGGTGCTGCGGTTCCTGCGGGAGGCGGTGGACGAACTGGACCAGACGGTGGTGATGGTCACCCACGACCCGGGCGCGGCGGCGCACGCGGATCTGGTGCTGTTCCTCGGCGACGGCCGGATCGTCGATGAGATCGTCCGCCCGTCCTCCGAGACGGTGCTGGAGCGAATGAAACTCTTCGACTCGGCGCGGAAGGGCTGATCGCGGTGTTGCGGGCGACTCTGCGCAGCTTCTTCGCGCACAAGGGCCGGATGCTGCTGTCCGCGCTCGCCGTCGTGCTGTCGGTGGCGTTCGTCTCCGGCAGCCTGATCTTCTCCGACACGGTCAGCCGGACCTTCGACCGGCTGTTCGCCTCGACGGCCGCGGACGTGAAGGTGGAGCCGAAGACCGCCTTCGACGAGAACGGCGGCCAGGGGCTGGGCTCGGGACGCGTCCCGACCGTGCCCGCCGCGCTGCGCGACCGGATCGCGGCGGTCAAGGGGGTCGCCGACGCGCATGTGGACGCGGCGCTGGAGAACGCCACCGTGGTCGACGCGGCGGACAAGCAGGTCGGCCCGACCAGCGGCGCGCCGACCATCGCGACCAACTGGTACGCCAGCGACCGCAGCCCGGTGCGGCTGTCCAGCGGGCACGCCCCGCGCGGTGACCGGCAGGCCCTCATCGACGCCGACACCGCCGACCAGAAGCACATCAGGATCGGCGACCGGCTGCGGGTGATCGCCCCGCCCGGCGCCTTCCCGGTCGAAGTGGTGGGCATCGCGACCTTCACCACCACCAACCCGGGCGCGGCGCTGGTCTTCCTGGACACCCCCACCGCCCAGAAGAAGCTGCTCGGCAGCACGGACCGGGCGACGTCGATCTCGGCGGAAGCGGCCCCCGGGGTCTCGGACAAGGTGCTCAAGCGCCGGATCGCGGCCGAGCTGGGACCGAAGTACGAGCTGAAGACGGGCGCGGAGCAGGCGGAGTCCTCGGCGGCCGATCTCGGCGGCTTCCTCGACGTGATCAAGTACGTGATGGTCGGCTTCGCCGGCATCGCGGTGCTCGTCGGGATCTTCCTGATCGTCAACACCTTCTCGATGCTCATCGCGCAGCGCACCCGCGAGCTGGGGCTGCTGCGCGCGCTGGGCGCGGACCGCCGCCAGGTGCGCCGGTCGGTGCTCACCGAGGCCCTGCTGCTCGGCCTGGTCGGCTCCACGCTGGGGCTGGCCGCCGGCATCGGGCTCGCGGTCGGACTGCTCTGGGTGATGGGCCAGTTCGGCATGAACCTCGACGCGGCGGAGCTGGCGGTGCGCTGGCCGACGCCGGTGGCCGCGTATGTGGTCGGCATCGGCGTGACGTTCGTCGCGGCCTATCTGCCCTCGCGCCGGGCCGCCCGGGTCTCCCCGATGGCCGCGCTCGCGGACATCGAGGTGGCGGGCACCGGCAGGCCGCTGCGCATCCGCGCCGTGGTGGGGCTGGTGCTGGGCGCGGCGGGGGCGGCGGCCCTGGTCGGCTGCGCGCTGGCCACGAAGACCGCGACGGCCTCCTCGCTGCTGGGCCTGGGCGTCGTGCTGACGCTGATCGCCGGGGTGGTCGCCGGGCCGATCCTGGTCCGCCCGGTCATCCGGGTGCTGGGCGCCGCGTTCCCCAAGGTCTACGGCTCCGTCGGCCGGATGAGCCAGCGCAACGCGCTGCGCAACCCGCGCCGCACCGGGGCGACCGCGGCCGCGCTGATGATCGGCCTCGCGCTGGTCACCGGGATGTCGGTGGCGGGCGCGTCGATGACCAAGTCCTTCGACCAGCAGATCGACGAGTCGCTCGGAGCCGACTTCGTGCTGCAGAGCAGTAACTTCGGGCCGTTCCCGCGGGAGGTGACCGAACGGGTCCGCGAGGTGGACGGCGTCGGCACCCTCGTCCGGCAGCGGTACGCGCCGATGCGGCTCGTCCTGCCGGACGGCAGGACCGTGAAGACCACCGGCGGGGCCTTCGATCCGCAACTCGACCGGGCCGTGCGGTTCCACTACGCGGCCGGTGACACCGCCGCGGCGCTCGCGCCCGGCCGGATCGGCCTCCGGCGCGAGTTCGCCGAGCAGCACGACGTACGGATCGGCAGCCGGGTCAAGGCCCTCTTCTCCACCGGGCGCACGGCCGAGCTGACGGTGGGCGCGCTGACCTCGGACCAGGCCCAGGGAGGCGCTCCGGCGGAGGGCGTCATGATGGGTTTGGCCACCCTGGAGAAGTACCTGCCGGGCGGGCAGGACGCCGCGCTGTACGCCAACGCCGCGTCCGGCACCGACAAGGAACGGCTGCGGGCGGACCTCAAAGCGGCCCTCAAGCCCTTCCCGCAGATCCAGGTACGCGACCAGGCGGACTACAAGGAGCTGATCCGCGGCCAGATCTCCGTCCTGCTCTACCTGGTGTACGCCCTGCTGGGGCTGGCGATCGTGATCGCCGTGCTCGGGGTGGTCAACACCCTCGCGCTGGCGGTCGTGGAGCGCACCAGGGAGATCGGGCTGCTGCGGGCGCTCGGTCTGTCACGGGTGCAGCTGCGCCGCATGATCCGGCTCGAATCGGTGGTGATCGCGGTCTTCGGCGCGGTGCTGGGCCTGGGGCTCGGGCTGGTGTGGGGCGTGGTGACGCAGCAAGTGCTCGCGCTGGAGGGCATCAAGTCGCTCGCGATCCCGTGGACGACGGTGGCAGCGGTGGTGGTCGGCTCGATCGTGGTGGGGCTGGCCGCCGCGCTGCTGCCCGCGCTGCGGGCGTCCAGGATGAATGTGCTCGCGGCCATCGCCCACGAGTGAACCGCCTGTGCGGGGCCGCTCAAGGGCGGCCCCGCACGACGTCGGCACCGGACCGGCCCCGGACCGATCGGCTCGGGGCCGGTCCGGTGATGGGATACCGGTATGAGCGATCTTCGAATACGGGCCGCGACACCCGCCGACCTCGATGCCGTACTGGCCTTCTGGAAGGAGGCCGCGGAGGGCATCAGCATCAGCGACGACCGGGACGGAATCGCCCGGCTGGTCGCCCGCGACCCCGGGTCACTGCTGCTGGCCGAGCGCGGCGGTGCGCTGGCCGGCACCGTGATCGCGGGTTTCGACGGCTGGCGCTGCCACCTCTATAGGCTGGCCGTGCACCCGGAGCAGCGGCGCCGGGGCATCGGCGGCGCGCTGCTCGCGGCCGCGGAGGAGCGGTTCACCGGGCTGGGAGGGCGACGCGCGGACGCGATGGTGCTCGACCGCAACGACCTGGCGCACCGGACGTGGAGCGCCGCCGGATACGCGTCCGAACCGCAGTGGAGTCGCTGGGTCAAGCCGCTCGGCGCGTGACGGCGGGGTGCGGCAGATCCACGGCTGGTCCGCGGTCGCTCCGCGGCGGGTCCACCGCACGTGCGCCTACGACTCGCTCCGGCCCCGCCCCGGACCCCTGCTTTGCCGATCCTTTACCCTAGGTGAACCATCAGTCCCTCCAGCGAAAGGTGTGAGCGTCCGGCCATGGCCGAGCCTCCCAGTTGTCGACATAGCGCGAACCTCCCGACCGTAGCCGATCATGGGACGGAGGTGACCCGATGACTGAAGTGCTTCTCCTGCTGCTCGCACTGCTGCTGACCCTGGCGTGCGGCATCTTCGTCGCCGCGGAATTCTCCCTCACCACGATCGAGCGCAGCGAGGTCGAACGGGCCGCGGAGAACGGCGAGCGCGGGGCGGACAGCGCTCTCAAGGCCGTCCGCAGCCTCACCTTCCAGCTCTCCGGCGCGCAGCTCGGCATCACCGTCACCGGCCTGGTGATCGGCATGCTGTCCGAGCCGTCCATCTCCGTCCTGCTGTCCGGGCCCCTGGGGTCCGCCGGGCTGTCGGACTCGGCGGCCTCCTCGGTCGCCCTCGTTCTGGGCACCGCCGTGTCCACGGTCGTCCTGATGGTCGTCGGCGAGCTGGTCCCCAAGAACTGGGCGATCTCGCGACCGCTTCCTGTCGCCAAGAAGGTCGCGACCGCGCAGCGCGCGTTCAGCTCCGCCTTCCGGCCGCTGATCAGCCACCTCAACAACACCGCCAACCGCGTCGTGCGCCGGATGGGCCTGGAGCCCGCCGAGGAGCTGGCGTCGGCGCGCGGCCCGCAGGAGTTGGTGGCGCTCGCCCGGCACTCCGCGAAGGAAGGCGCGCTGGAGCAGGACACCGCCGAGCTGTTCGTACGGACCCTGAACCTCGCCGAGCTCACCGCGGAGAACGTCATGACGCCCCGCGTGCAGGTCACCGCGCTGGAGGTGCACGCCACCGCGGAGGACGTCGCCGACGCGACCCGCGCCACCGGCCTGTCCCGCTTCCCCGTCTACCGGGGCAGTCTGGACAAGGTCGTCGGCGTCGTGCACATCAAGGACGTGGTGGCGGTGCCCGCCGAGCGGCGGCCCCGCCACCCGGTCACCGAGCTGCTCCGGGAGCCGCTGCTGGTGCCGGAGTCGCTGACCGTGGACCGGCTGCTGGACCGGCTGTCCGCCAGGCGCAGCATGGCCGTGGTCATCGACGAGTACGGCGGCACGGCCGGGGTCGTCACCCTGGAGGACATCGTCGAGGAGGTCGTCGGCGAGGTCCGCGACGAGCACGACCCGGACGAGACCCCCGACCTGGCGCCCGCCGACGAGGACGCGCAGGGCCGCAAGGTCTACGACGCCGACGGCGCGGCCCGGATGGACCAGTTGCGGCGCATCGGGCTGCGCGCGCCGGACGGCCCGTACGAGACCCTCGCGGGGCTGGTGGCCACCGAGCTCGGCCGCATCCCGGCCGTCGGTGACGTCGTCGAGGTCGAGGGCTGGCGGATTGAGGTGGTCGACGCCTCGGGGCGCCGGGCCTCGGGGGTGCGGCTGACCGCACCGCCGCCCGGCCCGGACCCCGACGCCGACGACACCGACCGCGAGGACGACCGATGACCGCGATCCAACTCTTCATCGGCCTGTTGACCCTGGTGGTCAACGCCTTCTTCGTCGGCGCCGAGTTCGCGCTGATCTCGGTGCGCCGCAGCCAGATCGAGCCGCACGCCGATTCGGGCGACCGGCGGGCCGTGAGCGTGCTGTGGGGCCTCAAGCACGTGTCGTCGCTGATGGCGGCGGCGCAGCTCGGCATCACGCTGTGCACGCTGGTGCTCGGCGCGGTCGCCGAACCGGCCATCGCCCATCTGCTGGAGCCGGTCTTCCACGCCGTCGGGGTGCCGGACGGCATGACCCACCCGATCTCCTTCGTCATCGCGCTCGCCGCGGCGACGTATCTGCACATGCTCTTCGGCGAGATGGTGCCGAAGAACATCGCGCTGGCCGAGCCGGTCCGTACCGCACTGCTGCTCGGCCCACCGCTGGTCACGCTGTCGCGCGCGCTGCGGCCGGTCATCTTCGCCATCAACGCCTTCGCGAACGCGCTGCTGAAGCTGATGCGGGTGGAGACGAAGGACGAGGTCTCGGCGACGTTCTCGGACGACGAGCTGGCCCGGATGGTGAAGGATTCGAGCGACGCGGGGCTGATCGACGACCGGGCGACGGCGCGGCTGCGCGATGCCCTGGAGCTGGGCCGCAGGCCCATCCAGGATGTGGTGCTGCCGGCCGGGCGCGTGGTGGCGGCGGGCATGGGCGTGACGCCGGAGGGCCTGGAGCGGCTGTCGGCGGAGTCCGGGTTCTCCCGCTTCCCGGTGATCGACGACAGTCTGCGGATCGTGGGCTATCTCCATGTGAAGGACGCGCTGGCCGCGGGCCCGCGGGACGTGCCGTTCGAGACGTCGGCGATGCGGCCGATCGCGCGGGTGCGGGCCAGCACGCCGCTGGACGACGTACTCACCGCGATGCGCGCCACCAGCACGCACCTGGCCGCGGTGATGGGCGAGGACGAGCGGCTGACCGGGCTGGTGACCATGGAGGACGTGTTGCGCGAGCTGGTGGGCCGCACTCCCAAGGAGCCTGTGTGACCTCGCAGTCGGTCGTCTGCGAGGTCTCCGACGGCTATCCCGGGTAGCCGGTGCTGGAGCGAGTGTCGTTCACGGTCCGCCCCAGCGAGCGCGTCGGGGTCATCGGTGACAACGGCTCGGGCAAGTCCACGCTGCTGCGGCTGCCGGCGGGGCGCGCGCTGGACGCGGCGGGAGATGGCGGACGGACGGGTGGCTGCCGCAGACGTAGCGGTCGGGGGTGTGGGCGGTCGGAGACCTGGCGGTCCGGGGGCTGCCGAGGGTGTTCAGGGCTGCGGGGCGGGGCCGGCCGGCGCTGCGGGACCGGTGGGGCCGGGAGCTCCGGCGGCCCCTGTGGGGGCGGACGCGCCGGCCCCGCCGGGCATCCGGTCCGTCGTCTCCGTCAGACCCGGCCCTTCGCGGCCCAGGCCCGACGCGCCGAGCGCGGTCAGCACGGCGAGCAGCGCCGCCAGCCCCGCGGTGGACAGGGCGGCCTGCCACTCGACGTCGATCAGGTTCGTCGATCCGGCCACCAGCACGGCGGCCAGCGCCTGCGCGAAGGTGCGGACGGTTCGTTCCAGGGTGGCTTTCCAGAAGACTGCGGTGAACATGGGTGCTCGCTTTCGACCGGCGGACACGGTGGCCCCGGCCGGCTCGCCGGGCCGGCCGGGAATGCCCCTGCCCTGTTATCCATACCGCTGCGAGCGCCGCCCGCCCAGCCCCGCCGCCGAACCTGTGGCACGACCGGCGCGGAGGGCGTTGTTCCTGTTCAGGCCGCCGTTCCTGTTCAGGCCGCGAGGTCGGCCCGTACCTCGATGAACGCGCGGACCGCGCGCTGGATCTCCTCGGTGGAGTGCGCGGCGGACAGCTGGACGCGGATGCGCGCCTTGCCCTTCGGCACGACCGGGTACGAGAACGCGGTGACGTAGACGCCCTTGGTCAGCAGGGCCGCCGCCATCCGGCCCGCGAGCCCGGCGTCGCCGAGCATCACGGGGGCGATCGGGTGCTCGCCGGGCAGCATGTCGAAGCCGGCGGCCGTCATTTCGGAGCGGAACAGCGCGGTGTTCTCGCGCAGCTTCTCGCGCTGCTCGCCGGAGGCGGCCAGCAGGTCGAGGATGCGCAGCGAGGCGCCGACGATGGCCGGGGCGAGGGAGTTGGAGAAGAGGTACGGGCGGGAGCGCTGCCGGAGCAGTTCCACGATCTCGGCCCGCGCGGCGACATAGCCGCCGCTCGCGCCGCCGAGGGCCTTGCCGAGGGTGCCGGTGACGATGTCGACGCGGTCGGCGACGCCGAACAGCTCCGGGGTGCCCCGGCCGCCCGCGCCGGTGAAGCCGACGGCGTGCGAGTCGTCCACCATGACCAGCGCGCCGTAGCGCTCGGCCAGGTCGCAGATCTCGTCCAGCGGGGCGATGTAGCCGTCCATGGAGAAGACGCCGTCGGTGACGATCAGCTTGTGCCGCGCGTCGGAGGACTCCTTGAGGCAGCGCTCCAGGTCGGCCATGTCGCGGTTCTTGTAGCGGAAGCGCGCCGCCTTGGAGAGCCGGATGCCGTCGATGATGCTCGCGTGGTTCAGCTCGTCGGAGATGACGGCGTCGGCGTCGGACAGCAGGGTCTCGAAGACACCGCCGTTGGCGTCGAAGCAGGAGCTGTAGAGGATGGTGTCCTCGGTGCCGAGGAACTGCGAGAGGCGGCTCTCCAGTTCCTTGTGCGGGGCCTGGGTGCCGCAGATGAAGCGGACGGAGGCCATGCCGAAGCCCCAGTCGTCCAGCGCCTGCTTGGCGGCCGCGATGACCTCGGGGTGGTCGGCGAGGTCGAGGTAGTTGTTGGAGCAGAAGTTGACGACCTTCTGGTCGCCGACCTGGATGCTCGCGGACTGCGGGCTGGTGATCACCCGCTCGGCCTTGTACAGCCCGGCCTCGCGGATCTCGGTCAACCGGTCGCGCAGGTCCTGGCGCATGCTGTCGAACACGGGGTGCTCCTCTTCGTCTTCGTCTCGTTCGTCTTCGTCTCGGGGCCCTCGGCGGATCTCCGCGGGTGCCGCGCGCTTCAGCCGGCGTCGGCGTCGGTGGCGGGCAGCGTCGGGCTCGTCCAGTCGATGACGACCTTCCCGCACTGGCCGGAGCGGGCCGCGGCGAAAGCCTGGGCGTGCTGCTCGTAGCCGAAGCGGTGGGTGATCACCGGGGAGAGATCGAGGCCGCTCTGCAGCAGGACCGACATCGCGTACCAGGTGTCGTACATCTCCCGGCCGTAGATGCCGCGCAGCGTCAGCATGCGGGTGACGACGGTGGCCATGTCCACGGGTACGTCGCCGGTCGGCAGCCCGAGGATCGCGATGCGGCCGCCGGGGCCCATGGCGGCGATCATGTCCTGGAGGGCGTCGGCGCGGCCCGACATCTCCATGCCGACGTCGAACCCCTCGCTCATCCGCAGTTCCGGCATGACTTCGGGGATGCGGCCCGCGCTGACGTCGAGCGCGACGGTGACGCCCATCTTCCGGGCCAGGTCGAGCCGGTATTCGCTGACGTCGGTGATCACGACGCTGCGGGCGCCCGCGTGCCGGGCGACCGCCGCGGCCATCATGCCGATCGGTCCCGCGCCGGTGATCAGGACGTCCTCGCCGAGGACGGGGAAGGCGAGCGCGGTGTGCACCGCGTTGCCGAACGGGTCGAAGATCGCGGCGATGTCGAGGTCGATGGGGTGGCGGTGCACCCAGACGTTGGACTCGGGCAGCACGACGTAGTCGGCGAACGCCCCGTCGGTGTGCACGCCCAGCCCGACGGTGCGGATGCACAGGTGGCGGCGGCCGGCCATGCAGTTGCGGCACTTCCCGCAGACCAGATGCCCTTCGCCACTCACGATGTCGCCGGGGCTGACGTCCCGGACGCCCGAGCCGACGTCCGCCACCTCGCCGACGAACTCATGGCCGAGGACGAGCGGCGCGCGGACCGACTTCGCGGCCCACGCGTCCCAGCTCTCGATGTGCAGATCGGTGCCGCAGATACCGGTGCGCAGCACCTTGATGAGCACCTCGCCCGCTGCGGCCCGGGGTGTCGGTACTTCGGTCAGCTCGATGCCCGGTCCGGCGACGGTCTTTGCCAATGCCTTCATGTGCGATCACTGTGCTGGGTACTGCCTGTTAAGTCCATCGGCATTACTCCAGGTTGCCTGTGAAGCAGAGCTTTACAGCGCTGCCATACTTCCCCATGTGATCGATCCCCGCAGACTGCGCGTGCTGCGCGCGCTGGCGGACCACGGCACCGTCACCGCCGCCGCCCACTCGCTCTACCTCTCGCCCTCGGCCGCCTCCCAGCAGCTCGCCGCGCTGGAGGCGGAAGTGGGGCACGCCCTGCTGGAGCGGCGGGGCCGGACCGTACGGCTCACCGCCACCGGCGCCGTCCTCGCCTCGCACGCCACGAAGATCGCCGCACAGCTGGAGCTGGCCGAGGCCGATCTCGCGGCATGCGCGGCCGGTGTGGCGGGCGAGGTGACGGTGGCCGCGTTCGCGACCGCGATCACCGAGGTGGTTGCCCCCGCGGTGGTGGCGCTGCGGGAGCTCGCGCCGCAGGTCCGGGTCCGGGTGAAGGACGCCGAGGGGCACGCGTGCCGACGGCTGCTCGTCGACGGCGAGGTCGATGTCGCGGTGGCCGTCGAGCACCGGGACACCCCCGGGCGCAGCGACGACCGCATCCTGCGCGAGCCGTTGTACGCGGAGCCGTTCGACCTGGTGCTGCCGCTCGGCCATCCGCTGGCGGACGCGCCCGAGGTCGATCTGGCGGAGCTGAGCGGCGACCCGTGGATCACCCCGTGGCCCGGTAATCCGGTGCACGACGTCGTGCTGCTGGCCTGCCAGGAGGCGCGGTTCCAGCCGCGGGTGGAGTGCCTGTCGGACGATTTCCGGGCGGTGTGCGCGCTGGTCTCGGCCGGTTCCGGCGTCGCGCTGGTGCCCCGTTCGGCGCTGCCGGTGACCGCGTTGACGGGGACGGTCGTACGGCCGGTGAGCGGCCGCCGTCCGACGCGCAAGGTCTTCACCGCGGTGCGGCGCGGCAGCGAGGGGCACCCGCTGCTGGAGTTGGCCCTCGACGGCCTGCGGGCGCAGGCGGCGGCGCTGCGGGTCCGAGGCCGCGGGTCCGAGCCGCGAGTCTGAGGCCCGGGGTCCGCGCTGCGGAAGGGCGCGCCGCCCTTCCCCCGACGCCGGTACGGAGCCGCGGACCCCGGCCCGTACGTCGCGGACCCCGGCCCGTACGGGGATAGACTCGCCCGCGCCATGCAGATGAATGCCACATACACCAGTCTTGTCGCGGTCGGCGACTCCTTCACCGAGGGCATGTCGGACGTGCTCCCCGACGGCTCCTACCGCGGCTGGGCGGATCTCCTCGCCCTCCGCCTCGCGTCCCGTACGCCCGGCTTCCGCTACGCGAACCTCGCGGTGCGCGGGAAGCTGATCGGGCAGATCGTCGACGAGCAGAGCGGCCCGGCCGCCGCGATGGGCGCGGATCTGGTGACCCTGGTCGGCGGACTCAACGACACGCTGCGGCCCAAGTGCGATGTCGAGCTCGTCTGCGCCCGGCTGGAGGAGGCCGTGGAGCGGCTCGCACCGTCCTGCGAGCAGTTGGTCATGATGCGCAGCCCGTTGCGCCGGGGGCCGTTCGCCACCCGCTTCCAGCCGCGTATGGAACGGCTGTTCTCGTTCGTCGACGAGCTGGCCGCGAAGCATGGCGCGGTGGTCGTGGACCTGCTCGGCGCCGATGTGCTGGGCGACCCGCGGATGTGGGCCGACGACCGGCTGCATCTGAACGCGGAGGGCCACCGGCGGGTCGCCGAGGCCGTCTGGCAGGCGCTGGGGCTGGACGCGGAGACGGACTGGACGCGGACGCTGCCGCCGTTCGTACCGCCGAAGTGGGTCGCGCGGCGCGGGAGCGACGCGCGGTTCGCGCGCGAGCACCTGGCGCCGTGGATCGGCAGGCGGCTGGCCGGCCGCTCCTCGGGCGACGGCAGGAGCGGAGCCCACTTCGACCCGGTGTCGGGCCAGGCCGTCCCGGTCATCCTCAAACCGCCGGCCGACGGCTGACCCGCACTCGGCCGGGGCGTGGCGCGGGCCTCCGGAACGGGCCAGTAGAATTCCGCCACGTGACTGCTAAGCCGCGTATCCCGAACGTCCTGGCCGGCCGCTACGCCTCCGCGGAGCTCGCCGTCCTGTGGTCCCCCGAGTACAAGGTGACGCTGGAGCGGCGGCTGTGGCTCGCCGTGCTCCGCGCCCAGAAGGACCTGGGGATCGAGGTGCCGGAGGAGGCCCTCGGCGACTACGAGCGGGTCCTCGACCAGGTCGACCTGGCCTCGATCGCCGAGCGCGAGAAGGTCACCCGGCATGATGTGAAGGCCCGGATCGAGGAGTTCAACGCCCTCGCCGGCCATCAGCAGGTGCACAAGGGCATGACCTCCCGCGACCTGACGGAGAACGTCGAGCAGTTGCAGATCCGGCTCTCGCTGGAGCTGGTCCGCGACCGTACGGTCTCGGTGCTGGCCCGGCTCGGGAAGCTGGCCGCGGAGCACGCCGAGCTGGTCATGGCGGGCCGCTCGCACAACGTCGCGGCGCAGGCCACCACCCTCGGCAAGCGCTTCGCGACCGCCGCCGACGAGCTGCTGGTCGGCTACGGACGGCTGGAGGACCTGCTCGGCCGCTATCCGCTGCGCGGCATCAAGGGCCCGGTCGGCACCTCCCAGGACATGCTGGACCTGCTCGGCGGCGACACCGTGAAGCTGGCCGAGCTGGAGCAGCGGATCGCCGGCCACCTCGGCTTCGGACACGCCTTCACCTCGGTCGGCCAGGTCTACCCGCGCTCCCTCGACTACGACGTGGTGACCGCGCTGGTGCAGCTGGCCGCCGCGCCGTCCTCGCTCGCGAAGACGATCCGGCTGATGGCCGGGCACGAGCTGGTCACCGAGGGCTTCAAGGCGGGCCAGGTCGGCTCGTCGGCGATGCCGCACAAGATGAACACCCGCTCCTGCGAGCGTGTCAACGGCCTGATGGTGATCCTGCGCGGCTACGCGTCGATGACCGGCGAGCTGGCGGGCGACCAGTGGAACGAGGGCGACGTGTCCTGCTCGGTGGTCCGCCGGGTCGCGCTGCCGGACGCGTTCTTCGCCTTCGACGGGCTGCTGGAGACGTTCCTGACGGTGCTGGACGAGTTCGGCGCCTTCCCCGCCGTCGTCGCCCGCGAGCTGGACCGCTACCTGCCTTTCCTCGGCACCACGATGGTGCTGATGGGCGCGGTACGGGCCGGGGTGGGCCGCGAGGCCGCGTACGAGGTCATCAAGGAGCACGGCGTCGCCTCGGCGCTCGCGCTGCGCGAGGGCGCCGAGCGCAATGAGCTGCTGGAGCGGCTCGCGGCGGACGAGCGGCTGCCGCTGGACCGCGCGCAGCTGGACGCCCTGATGGCCGACCGGCTCTCCTTCACGGGCGCGGCGGCCGACCAGGTCGCCTCGGTGGTCGCCCGGATCGACGCGATCGCCAAGCAGCACCCCGAGGCCGCGGCCTACACCCCCGGATCGATCCTCAGATCCGCGACCGCACCGGCAGCCGATGACGCCCGAAGAGCTGGAAGCCGCCCGCGACCGCATCGTCAAGGATGTCACCGCGGGCGGCTTGCGGGTGCTGTTCTGCG
>NZ_JAYMZR010000034.1:0-63619 GCF_035828615.1 Streptomyces sp. H27-D2
GACTGACCACGAGCCTGCGGGTCACAGCGGTGGGGGCGGCGAGCGACATCGCGTGCCCTCCTTCCGAGGGACGTTCGTTCTTCCGGTTCGGGCGGTTCTTTCGGTGGGGGTGGCTGAGCGTGGGGGCGTTCGGGGCGGGCGGGCGGTCGTGTGAGTGAGTGAGTGGGCGGTTTCGGTGCGGCGGTGCAGAGGTGCAGCGATGCGATGGGGTTGTTACGTGGAGCTGTTCCGTGGAGCGTTCCGTGCGGCTGTTCCGTGGAGCTACTCGGTGGAGCCGCTCCGTGGAGCGTTCCGTGCGGCTGTTCCGTGGTGGTGCGGTGGGCCGGTCATGGTGCGGGCCGCTTGGTGGCGGCCGGTCCCATGACCGGCCTTGCCCCGGGGGTGAGTCCGGGGCGGCCGCCCCGCCGTTGGGTGGCGGCGGGGCGGCCGGGGCGCCGGCTCAGGCGGGGGTGGGCCCGCCGGCGTTGATGAGGGCCAGCAGCGCGCCCGGGGTCTCCGCGTCGACAACCGCGTCGTCCGGTATCGACAGGCTGTACTCGCGCTGGATCTGGCCGATGACCTGGAGCAGCGCGAGCGAGTCGTAGCCGAGCTCGATGAAAGGGGTGTCCAGGACGTCGCCGTCCAGGTCGACCCCCTCCTCCTCGCCCGCGCTCTCGCGCAGCATCCGGGTCAGGTCCGCCAGGGTCACCGCGGTCGTCGTGGTCGTGGTAGTGGGCATGGTGTGGTCCTCTCTCTGATCTGCTGGTTCGGCTGGATCTGGGCGGGGGGGTTCTTGGGGGGCTCCGGGGCCGGGGGCTCTTGGGTGCGGGGCCGGTGGCCGGCGGGCTCTCCGGTGGAGCGGCCGGGGTCAATGGCCGGGGTCAGCGCCCGGGATCAGGCGGCGCGGCGCAGTACCAGGGCCGCGTTGAAGCCGCCGTGGCCGCGGGCGAGCACCAGCGCGGTGCGCAGGGCCGCCTCCCGCGGGGCCCCGGTGACCAGGTCGATGCGGTACTCGGGGGCCGCTTCGGGGACGTTGACGGTCGGCGGGATGACGCCGTCGCGCAGCGACAGCAGCGCGGTGGCGACGTCGAGCGCGGCGCCGCCCGCGAGCAGCCGGCCGGTCATCGTCTTGGGTGCGGTGACCGGGACGCCGTGCGGGCCGAAGAGGTCTGCCAGCACCCGGGCCTCGGCCCGGTCCAGCTCGGGTACCCCGGACGCGTCCGCGAAGACGACGTCGATGTCGGCCGGGGTCAGCCCGGCGTCGGCGATGGCGTTCTCGGCGGCGCGCCCCAGCCGGTCCGGCGGTCCCGAGCCGGCCGCCGGCGGCCCGGCGACCAGTCGCGGCGGCGGGTCGAGGGTCGCCGCGTAACCGGCGACCTCGCCGTAGATCTGGGTGGCGCCGCGCTGCCGCGCGGAGTCCGCGTCCTCGACGACCAGGATCGCACCGCCCTCGCCCGGCACGTATCCGCTCGCCCCCGTCCCGAAGGGCAGGAAGGCGCGGTCGGGGTCGCTCTCGGTGCTCATCAGCCCGGAGGCGATCTGCGGCACCCAGCCCCAGGGGCAGAGGGCCGCGTCGACGCCGCCGGAGACGACGAGCGGCACGCCCTTGCGGATGTGCCGGCGGGCGTGGCCCACCGCGTCGATCCCGCCGGCCTGTTCGGTGAGCAGCACCCCGCTGGGGCCGCGCATCTTGTGCCGGATGGAGATCTGGCCGGTGTTGACCGCGTAGAACCAGGCGAAGGACTGGTAGGCGCTGACGTACTCCTTGCCCTTGCTCCAGAGGTTCTGCAGCTCGTGCTGGCCGAACTCGACGGCCCCGCCGGAGGCCGAGGTGACCACGCCCATGCCGTACTCGGGCAGTTGGCCGGGCTCGACGCCGGCGTCCTTGATGGCCCAGTCGGCCGCGGTGAGCGCGAGCCGGGTCATGTGGTCGGTCTGCGGCATCAGCCGGCTGGGGATGTGGTCCTCGGCGGTGTAGCCGGGGACCTCGCCTGCCACGGTCGAGGGATACTGCTCCGGGTCGAAGCGGGTCACCCGGGCGAGGCCGCTCTCGCCGGCCAGGGTGGCCTTCCAGAAATCCTCGGTGCCCAGGCCGTTGGGCGCGGTGACGCCCAGTCCGGTCACCACAGTGGTGGGACTCATGCGAGGTTCCTCTCCGGCCGGGCGAGCACCAGGGCGCTCTGGAAGCCGCCGAAGCCGCTGCCGACGCTGAGTACCGCGTCGGTCCGCTTCTCACGGGCGACCAGCGGGATGTAGTCGAGGTCGAGCTCGGGGTCGGGCTCGTGGAGGTTGGCGGTGGGCGGCAGGATGCCGTGTTCCATCGCCAGCGCGCAGGCCGCGATCTCCAGCGAGCCGATGGCGCCGAGCGAGTGGCCGATCATGGACTTGATGGAGCTGATCGGGGTGTTGTAGGCGTGGTCGCCGAGGCTCCGCTTGAAGGCGCCGGTCTCGTGCCGGTCGTTCATCTTGGTTCCTGAGCCGTGCGCGTTGATGTAGTCGAGCGCCGTGGGGTCGAGCCGGGCCTCGTCCAGGGCGGCGTCGATGGCCTGGGCCATCTCCAGTCCGTCCGGCTTGAGTCCGGTCATGTGGTACGCGTTGCAGCGGGCGGCGAAGCCCGCGATCTCCGCGTAGATGTGCGCGCCGCGCTTCTTGGCGCTCTCCAGCTCCTCCAGGATGAGGATGGCCGCGCCCTCGCCGAGCACCAGCCCGCTGCGGGTGCGGTCGAAGGGCCGGCAGGCGGTCTGAGGGGTGTCGTTGCGCGGGGTCGTCGCGTGGATGGCGTCGAAGCAGGCCGAGGTGATCGGCGAGATCGGCGCTTCCGTGGCGCCCGCGATCATGACGTCAGCGGTGCCCTCGCGGATCAGCTCGACGGCGTGGCCGAGCGAGTCCAGTCCTGAGGTGCAGCCGGTGGAGACGACGGCCGCGGGGCCCTCGGCGCCGGCCGCCCAGCCGACTTCGGCCGCCATCGAGCTGGGGACGAAGTGCCGGTACAGCTCGGGCACCGCGTACTCGTGGTCGACGTTCCACTTCCGGCCGCCGTCGCTGACGACCGCGTATTCGCGCTCCAGGCTGGTCGTGCAGCCCACCGCGCTGCCGAGCGAGGTGCCGATCCGGCCGGGATCGAGGGCGCTGAGGTCGAGGCCGCTGTCGGTGATCGCCTCGCGGGTGGAGACGACGGCGAACTGGGCGGCCCGGTCGAGCCTGCGGATCTCCTGCGGGCTGAGTCCGGCGGCCTTCGGGTCGAAGTCGCACTCGGCGGCGACCCTGGAACGGAACGGTGAGGCGTCGTAGAAGGAGATGGTGCGGGTCGCGGTGCGTCCCGCGGTCAGCAGCTCCCAGTACTCCTTGACGCCGACGCCGCCGGGGGCGACGACGCCCAGACCTGTGATCACGACTCTGCGCATCGCCGCTACCTCGCCTTCGTCGGAGCCGGGTGCCGTTGCCGGCACCCGCCGGTTGGAACTGTGCGGGCCACTGCCGATCCCTTCGTCCATGACGCTTCTGTGAGGTTCGGCGGCCGGGGCGGTACAGGGGTCCTGTCCTCTTCCGCCCCGGTGCCGGGCCCGGGCGAGGGCCCGTTTGTGACGGGCCGTCGTATCCGGTGGGTTCATGGTTGGGCCGGGGCCTCGACAGGCGCTCGCGCCATCCTGGACGGCGCCGGAAGAGCCGGTCGGACGCCCGCTCAGAGCGGCACGTTGCCGTGCTTGCGAGCCGGGATCCCGGCATGCTTCCCACGCAGCATGGCGAGCGAACGGATCAGCACGGAGCGGGTCTCTCCCGGCTCGATGACGTCGTCGACGAGCCCGCGCTCCGCCGCGTAGTACGGGTGCATGAGCTCGGCCCGGTACTCCGCGACGAGCCGGGCGCGGGTGGCCTCCGGGTCCTCGGAGGCGGCGATCTCACGCCGGAAGACGACGTTGGCCGCGCCCTCCGCGCCCATCACCGCGATCTCGTTGGTGGGCCAGGCGAAGGCCAGGTCGGCGCCGATGGAGCGGGAGTCCATGACGATGTACGCGCCGCCGTACGCCTTGCGCAGCACGATGGAGATGCGCGGCACGGTCGCGTTGCAGTACGCGTAGAGCAGCTTCGCGCCGTGCCGGATGATGCCGCCGTGCTCCTGGTCGACGCCGGGCAGGAAGCCGGGCACGTCGACGAGGGTGACCAGCGGGATGTTGAAGGAGTCGCAGGTGGAGACGAACCGGGCGGCCTTCTCCGAGGCGTGGATGTCGAGCACGCCGGCCAGCGCGTTGGGCTGGTTGGCGACGATGCCCACCACCTGCCCGTCGAGCCGCGCGAGCGCGCAGACCACATTGCGCGCCCATGCCTCGTGCACCTCGAAGAGATCGCCGTCGTCCACGATCCGGCCGATCACCGCGCGGATGTCGTACGCGCGCCCGGGGTCGGCCGGGACGAGGTCGGTCAGCTCCTCGGTGCGCCGGTCGGCGGGGTCGTCCCCGCGGGCGACGGGCGGCAGCTCCCGGTTGTTCTGCGGGAGCATCGAGAGGAGATAGCGGACCTCTTCGAGGCAGGTCTGCTCGTCGTCGTAGGCGAAGTGCGAGACGCCGGAGATCTCGGAGTGCACGTCCGCGCCGCCGAGCCCGTTCTGGCTGATCTTCTCGCCGGTGACCGCCTGGACCACGTCGGGCCCGGTGATGAACATCTGCGAGGTCTCGCGGACCATGAAGACGAAGTCGGTCAGCGCCGGGGAGTAGGCCGCGCCGCCCGCGCACGGGCCGAGCATCACCGAGATCTGCGGGATGACACCCGACGCCTTGGTGTTGCGCTGGAAGATGCCGCCGTAACCGGCCAGCGCCGAGACGCCCTCCTGAATCCGCGCGCCCGCGCCGTCGTTGAGCGAGACCAGCGGCGCGCCGGCCGCCTCCGCGAGGTCCATCACCTTGTGCACCTTGGCGGCGTGGGCCTCGCCCAGCGCGCCCGCGAAGGCCCGGAAGTCGTGCGCGTAGGAGAAGACGGTGCGGCCGTGCACGGTGCCCCAGCCGATCACCACTCCGTCGCCGTGCGGCTTCTTGTCCTCCAGGCCGAATCCGACGGCGCGGTGCCGGCGCAGCGGTTCGATCTCGGTGAACGAGCCCTCGTCGAAGAGGAGTTCCAGTCGTTCGTGTGCGGTGAGCTTGCCCTTGGCGTGCTGCCGCCGGGTGGCGTCGGGGTCGGGGCCGCGGCCCACTTCCTCCTTGAGCCGGCGCAGTTCGGCGCGGGCCCGGCGCAGGTCGGGGACGGGGGTCGGGGCCGTGGGGGCCGGGAGGGCCGTGGGGGCCGTCGCGGCCGGAGCCAGATCATCGAGGATCGTCATCGGCCGAAGGTAGGAACGGTGCCTAGAGGTCGGCTGGAGGCGCCCGGCCCGGGCGCCTCCGCGCCACCCCGGTCAGCCGACGGCGCCGGCCGTCACATCCAGCCGCGGGTCGCCGGAGAGCACGGCCTGGTGCAGCCGTTGCAGTTTCGGCGAGGGCTCCATGCCCAGCTCGTCGATGAGCGTGCCGCGCAGCCGCTGGTAGGACTCCAGGGCCCGCCAGGCGTTGCCCGACCGGTGCAGCGCGGTCATCAGCTGGGCGCAGTAGTTCTCGTGCATCGGGTGCCGGGCGACCAGCACCCGCAGCTCCGGCACGATCTCGGTGTGCCGGCCCAGCCGCAGGTCGGCGTCGATGCGCCGCTCCAGGGCGGCCATCCGGTCCTCGTCCATCCGCAGTACCTCCAGTTCGAGGACACCGCCGACCCGTACGTCCACCAGCGCCGGCCCCTGCCACATGTTGAGCGCGCGGCCCAGCAGTTCGGAGGCGGCACGGTCGTCGCCGGCGTCGAACGCGGCCCGGCCGGAGGCGGCCAGCTGCCCGAACTCGTCCACGTCCACCTGGCCCGGCTGTATCTGCAGGAGGTAGCCGCCGTGCTGGGTGACCAGGACGTCCTTGGCCGCGCGCAGCGGGTCTCCGTCGAGCGCCACCGCGATCTTGCGGCGGAGCTGGAGGATGTACGTCTGAAGGGTGGTGGCGGCGCTGCGCGGAACGTCCTCGCCCCAGATCTCCTCCATCAGCGTCGGCACCGTCACGACGTGATCGGCCTGCAGGGCGAGCAGGGCGAGGATCTGTCGCGGCTTGGCGGCGCTGGGCACCACCGAAACTCCGCGCTCCACTGCCGTGAGCGGTCCCAGAACTTTGATCTCCATGGTGAGCTCCCCCTTTCGAGCCGTACCCGTCGGTCATCCGCCCGGCGGTTCTTCTCGGAGCATTGAGTGACGGTCGCACGGGGAGGGAGGCCGGGCACAGTGAGCGGCTCATGAACGCAATCATGAAAATGTCATGCCGTGATGGTGAGTGCGGCACTGTGCGACCGGTGGTCGCTCACCGCAGAATCCTTGCCCAGAACCTGTTCCACCGCAGCGTCCGTCACATGAGGGGGATTCTTATGGGAACCAGCGCGTCCACGCCCGATGCCACGGCCATCCGCACCGCTACCGAGGACCACCGATTCGCCGAGCTGGCCGCTCGGACCGGGCTGGAGCCCGAGCTGGCGCAGCGGTACGCCACCGACCCTGTGTCGGTGCTCGCGGAGTTCGGCATGTCGGCGGCGGAATCCCACTACATGAGCGCGCCGGCGGGCGACGAACAGGCCGCGATACTCGCGGAGTTCGGGCTGTCGGCGGCCGAGCCGCTGTACATGGGCGCCTCGCTGGTCATCGAAGACCTCTATCGCCCCGCGCCGGCCGGCCTCGCGTCGCCGACCTGGACCTACATCCCCGAGCCCGGCCCCGACACCCGCTCGGGCGTGGCGTCCGCATGACCCTCGGGCCCTCCCCGAAGGACCCGCTGGTGGGGTTCAAGCAGCATCTGCGAGCCGAGGCGGTCGCCGGAGAAGCCGTGTACCTGCTGTCCGCGGGTGGCGTCACGGCACTGCACGGTCCGCACATCGAGGCTCTGGCGCCACTGCTGGACGGCACGCGCACCCTGTCGACGGTGCTCAAGGAGGCTTCGGCCACCATGCCGATGGCCGAAGCGGGCCGCGCGGTCGGCCGCCTCGCCGAGGCGAAACTGATCGGCTATCGCGCCGCGGCGCGCGGCGGCCGGGTGGACAGCGCCGTCCAGGCGTACTGGGATCTGGCCGGTCTGGAGAGCTGCGCGGCGGAGGAGAGCATCGCCCGCACCTCGGTGTCCGTGCTGACCGTGGGCCGCGCGGACCCCGAGGCGGCTCACGCGGCCTGCCGCGCCGCCGGGCTGACCGTCTCCGGGGCCGGTGGCGGGCCCGCCGCCCCCGACGGCGCCGCAGACTTCCTCCTCGTGCTCTGTGACGACTATCTGGCCCCGGAACTGGCGGAGTTGGACGCCGGCTGCCGGGCGGCGGGCCGGCCGTGGCTGCTGGCCAAGCCCTACGGCGCGGAAACCTGGGTGGGACCGGTCTTCACGCCCGCGAAGGGGCCGTGCTGGTCCTGCCTGGCGCAGCGGCTGCGCGGACACCGAGCGGCCGAGGGCCCCGTCCAGCGGGCCCTGCGGACCGACCGGCCGCTACCGGTGCCCGAGGCGTCACTCGCGGCCGGCCGCGCGATGGGTCTCCAGGCAGCGGTCCTGGAGACCGCCAAGTGGGTGGCCGGGATGCGGCACCCGGGGCAACAGGCCGTGTACGTGGTGGACACCTTCAACCTGCGCGCCCGCCACCACCCGGTGTCCCGGCGTCCGCAGTGCCCCGAGTGCGGCGACCCGGAGCTGGTCGCGGAGCGGGTACGGCGTCCCTTCGTCCCGGTGTCCCGCCCCAAGGCCGCGCATACCGGCGGCAATCACCGCACGCTGCGCACCGAGGAGGTGCTCTCGCGCTACCGCCATCTGATCGGTCCCGTGACCGGGATCGTCACCGAGATACGGCCCGCGCCGGGCGCGCCCGCAGGCATCAACTGCTCTGTATCCGGACCGAATCTGGCCATGCGGGACAGCTCTCTGGCGGGAGTGCGCAGCGGTCTGCGAGGGCTGAGCGGAGGCAAGGGCGTCACTGCCCTCGAGGCTGAGGTCGGCGCGCTGTGCGAGGCCGTGGAGCGCTACTGCGGGACTCGGCAGGGGGACGAGCCCACCGTTCACGACTCGCTGCGAGGCCTCGGCGACCAGGCGCTGCACCCCAACTCCTGCCAGCTTTTCGACGAGCGCCAGTTCCGCGACCGGGCGCGCTGGAACGCCATCCATCCGGCCTTCCAGCAGATCTGCGCCCCGTTCGACCAGCGGCGCCCGACCGACTGGACGCCCGTCTGGTCGCTGACCTCGCGGAGCCATCGGCTGTTGCCCACCTCGATGCTCTACTACACCCCCCGGACCGTCGGCGCGGCCGGCGGCCTGCCCTGGGCGGACTCCAACGGCAACGCCGCGGGGACCAGCTTGGAGGACGCCGTGGTGCAGGGCTTCCTGGAACTCGTCGAACGGGACGCGGTCGCCCTGTGGTGGTACAACCGCACCCGCCGGCCGGCCGTCGACCTGGACGCCTTCGACCAGCCGTGGCTCGCGGAACTGCGCGCGGCGTACGGCCGGATGAACCGGGAACTGTGGGTCCTCGACCTCACGTCCGACTTCGGCGTCCCGGTCATGGCGGCGCTCTCCCGCCGGACCGACAAGCCGGCCGAGGACATCGCATTCGGCTTCGGAGCGCACTTCGACCCCGAACTCGCGCTGCGCCGTGCCATCACCGAAATGGGACAGCTGCTCTCTCCGGTCGCCGAGGCAAAGGCGGACGGAACGGGATATGCCGTCATGGAGCCCACTCTGCTGTCCTGGTGGACCGGCGCGACGGTCACCAATCAGCCATATCTCCTGGCGGATCCAGCCGAATCCGGCCGCATACCGGACAGTTACGGCTACGTCCCTCAAGCTGACCTTCGCCAGGATGTCGAGACAGCCGAAGCCCTGGTCCGCGAACGCGGAATGGAGTTGCTGGTCCTCGACCAGACACGTCCTGACGCGGAGCTTCCCGTGGTCAAGGTGATCGTGCCGGGACTGCGGCACTACTGGGCCCGCTTCGCGCCCGGAAGGCTCTTCGACGTGCCGGTCCAGCTCGGTCTGCGGGACCGTCGCACGCCGTACCACGAGTTGAATCCCATCCCAATGTTCGCATGAACCAAGTTCCTCCCTCGATGCACGCAAGCGGGTCCGACACGGCTCGATTGGGCCTATATTCAGGTCCAACTTCGACTCTTGGACGCGTGCCAGGGAGGTGAGCGATGTCAGGCCGTTTCGCCAACGCGGAAGAGATTTTCCCGGAAGAGGCGACTGGAGAGGCTCCGGGCGGGCGATTTTCCCCCCCGCCGGAGCCGCGGCTCTCGGGGGCGTGGGACGCCCTGCCCGATCACGCCATTCCCGCCCCGCGGCTCGCCTGGGCGATCACCACGGTCGTCATCTGCAGCTTTGCCGTCATCGCCCTGCTGAACGTGCTCTCGGCGGCTGCCACCAGCGCCAAGATCGAGCTGTGCCTGTTCTGTGTCGTCACCATATTCGTGGTGCAGTTCCTGCACTGCTCGCCGCGAGCCCGGCAGTGGCCGATGCGGCGAAAGGTCATCACGCTCGGCATCCAGACCATCCTCACCTACCTGCCGTTCCTGGCCTTCGGGATCACCTGGGGCAGCATGGCGGGGCCGCTTGCCGGATCGATTCTGCTGATGGTGCGCTCCAACTGGGCCTGGGCGCTGTTCGCACTGGTCGAAGCCAGCCTCATCGCCTACAGCCTGTTCCTGGGGCTCGGCGTCATCAGCCTCATCTACATCCCGGTCACCACGGCGATGACCGGCCTGGTCATCTACGGCCTGACCCGGCTGACCGACCTCGTCCATGAAGTGCACGCCACCCGGGGCGAGATGGCGCGGATGGCGGTGACCCAGGAACGGATGCGCTTCGCCCGCGACCTGCACGACCTGCTGGGCTACAGCCTCTCCGCGATCACGCTCAAGTGTGAGCTGACGTATCGCCTGGTGGCGACCAGGCCGGACCGGGCGCGCGAGGAGGTGGCCGAAATCCTGGACGTCTCCCGGCAGGCCCTGTCCGACGTGCGGCTCGTGGCCAGCGGCTACCGGGACATGTCACTGCAGGAGGAAGCCGAATCAGCCTGCTCCATCTTGACGGCCGCGGACATCCGGGCGACGGTGGTCATCTCCTGCGGCCGGTTGCATCCGGTCATCGACACCGTTCTCGCCACGGCCCTGCGGGAAGGGATCACCAACATCCTGAGACACAGCAAGGTACAGGTCTGTACCATTACAGCCACAGTCGGAGCGGAAACGGTACGCCTCTGCCTGGTCAACGATGGTGTCGCCGAACAACCGCGGGCCCCGGCCCCCCACAGCGGCAGCGGCATCGGTAATCTCCACACGCGGCTCGACGCGGTGGGGGGGCGGGTACAGACTCGAATACGGGACGACGGCCGCTTCCAGCTCACGGTGGAAGCCCCCCTGCGGCCGGCATCCACGGCGGTGCAGCAGGACGAAACGGCCGCGAGACCCGCGGCCTGACCATGCGGGTCCGACGCATGGCCATCAAGCATCAGGTAGGTCCGGGGGGACTGTTGCTGTACGTGAAGATCCTGCTGGCCGAGGATGTGCACATGATCCGCGGGGCGCTGGTCGCCCTGTTGCAACTGGAGCCGGACTTCGAAGTCGTGGCGTCCGTCGACCGCGGCGACGCCATCGTGAAGGCCGCACTGGAGACCCGGCCCGACGTGGCCGTCATCGATGTGGACCTGCCCGGCATCGACGGCCTCACCGCCGCCGCCGAGTTGCGTGAGCAGTTGCCCGCGTGCCGGACCCTGATCCTGACCAGCCTCGGCCGCCCCGGCATCCTGCGGCGGGCGCTGGCCGCGCAGGTCACCGGCTTCCTGCTGAAGGACGCCCCACCGGACCGGCTGGCGCACGCCGTACGGTCCGTCGCCTCGGGGCAGCGCGTCATCGACCCGCAACTCGCCCTGTCCGCCTGGGACTCCCCGGAGAACCCGCTCTCACCGCGCGAGATCGAGGTGCTCCGGCTCGCCGCGCAGGGCGCCGACGCGGCCGAGATCGCCGGCTGCCTCTACCTCTCCAAGGGCACGGTCCGGAACTACCTCACGGCGATAGTCACCAAGCTCAACGCGCGTAACCGGATCGACGCGGTACGGATTGCTGACGAGGCGGGGTGGATTCCCTGAGCCCGGATCGGGGCTTGGGCGCAAACGGTGTCCTCAAGCGCCGGACGGGCTGAATTTTCAGCCCGTTGGGGGCACCTCCCGGACGAAGTCTGGGGGATCTTGAGGACACCCACCCACCGGCCTGCGCGTGAAGATCACCGCTACCCCCCGTCCGCGACCCCCAGCAACGCGTCCAGCAACCCCTCATCCAACGCGGTGAGCACGGAGAGGTCCGCGACCTCTCCGAACCCCGCGTCGTACACCGCCGTACTCACCACGTACCGCCCCCCGTCCACCGCGAACGTGGCGAACCGCCATTCGGTGCCGCCGATGCGGCTGCCGTCGGGCCGCACCAGCCGGGCCCCGTTCGCGCCGCGCGGCTCCAGCGCGAAGCCGAACTCGGTGAAGCGGAAGCGCAGTCCCTGACCGAGGGCCTTGCTGTAGGCCTCTTTCAGCGTCCAGAGCCGGACCAGCAGGTCATTGCGCGCGGCGGGGTCCGACGCGTCGAGCCGCGCCCGTTCGTACGGGGTGCAGGTCTGGGACTCCGAGCCGGTGCCGGCCATCCGGCGGTCCGCGAGTTCGACGTCGACGCCGATCCGGCCCTTCCGGGTGATCCCGACGACCATCATCTCCTCGGTGTGGCTCAGGCTGATGTCGATCTGGTCGCAGCCGCGCACATACGGGCGCCCGCCCGGCTGGTACGCGAGGTCCACCAGCTCGGCGGCGGTATCGATCACCGCGGCGACGGCGTGCCGGACCAGCAGCCGGGAGGCGGCGAACCGCTCCCGCATCCGGGGCTGCGACAGCGACTCGTAGCGCGGCCAGTCGCGCCCCAGCAGCGGGCGCAGCAGCGCGGCGTCGTCGGCGTGCGGACGCCAGGCCGGGACCCGCCCGAACATCACCACGGTTCCGGTGTCGGAGAGTTCCGCCCGCACCCGGTCCCAAGGGCCGCGCGGGCCTTCGGTCTCCAGGGGACGCGGAACGGTGTCCGCGGCGTCGGCCACCTCAGGTCCTCGCCAGCGCGGTGTTGAGCGGCCCGGCGTCCAGCGCGGAGAGCACTCCGGCCAGATCGACCGCGTTGCTCTCCGGCCCGCGGCACATGGCGAGGCAGATCGGACCCGAACGGCCGCCCAGCCGACGCAGGAAGGGGGTGAGGACCACCCGCGGGCCGATCTCCACGATGTGGCTGGGCGTCTGCTGGGCGAGCAACTGCCGCGCGGCGTCGGCGAAGCGCACCGGGGCGGTGATCTGCCGGGTCCAGTACGGGGCGTAGAGCGGCTCGTTGGTGAACCGGCCGTGCACCGTGGAGTAGAAGGGCAGCCGCGGCGCGCCGCCGGGCAGCCGGCGCGCGACCACCTCGAACTTGGGCACCACCGGCTCCATCAGCGGGGAGTGGAAGGGGTGCGTCACCTTCAGCGGGGTGCTGGCGATGCCGCGCAGCGCAAGCCGGTCCTGGATGCGCTCCAGGCCCGCGAGGTCCCCGGACAGCACGGTGGCCTTGGCCGCGTTGATCGCGCTGATGCTCACGCCGGGTTCACCGGCGGCGAGTTCGGCGGCCTCGTAGGAGGGGGCGCAGGTCGCGAGCATGCCGCCGTTGGAGGGCAGGTACTGCATGAACGCGCCGCGCAGCGCTACGAGTTTGGCGGCGTCGGCGAGCGTCAGCGCGCCGGCGATGGCGGCGGCGGCGAACTCGCCGATGCCGTGCCCCAGCACCGCGACCGGGCGCACGCCCGAAGCCTCCAGGGTGCGGGCGAGGGCGTACTCGACGGCGAACAGCGCCGGCTGGGTGAACGCCGTCTGGTGGATGCGCAGGTCACCGCTGAGGATCAGGTCCACGACGGACAGCCCGGTGTACGGCTGGAGCGCGTCGGCGGCCTCGTCCAGGAAGGTGCGGTAGTCGGTGGAGTGCAGATACAGCCCGGAGGTCATGCCCGGGTGCTGCGAGCCCTGACCGGTGAAGACGAAGGCCGCGCGCACCTGGCCCGCGTCGCCCGGCCGCGGGTCGCGCAGCGCGAACTGCCACGCGAGCGAGCGGACGGTCGGGTACTCCCAGATGTCGGTGGGGTCGATCAGCGGGCCGAACTCCTCCTCGATGTCGCCGTAGAGGCTGAGCGCGGCGACCGAGTCGAGCCCCTGCTCGGCGAACGGCACGGTCTCGTCCACCGGCCGGCCGAGATAGCGGGTCAACCGCTCCGTCAGCCAGTCGGCATAGGCAAGTTCGCGCGATTCACGCGGAGGTACGGACATCACTCGCTCCTTTTCAGCGCTCCGGGGAGGTTCTGCGGCGCTGGTCGTCAGGCCAGGGCCGAGCCGTACAGGTCATAGCTGCGCCGCCCGTGCAACCGTGCCAGCGCCTCGGCGAGGACCCGCTGTTCGCAGGCCACCGGGCGCTCCGGCAGCGGCAGCCCCAGTCGGCGGCAGAGCCGGTAGAGGGCGGCGGTGGGCCAGGCGGGGTCGGCGAGGAAGGCGTCGTCACCGGCTCGCTGCTCCCGCCATACGCCCAGGCAGGCGGCGCCCGCCAGCACCAGGGCGTACCGGTCGGCCTGCGCGAAGCTGTGCGGGCTGACCAGGGCCTTGCGGTCGCCGGGTTCCATCGAGGCGAACACCTTGCGCAGTTCGCCGAGTTCGGTGACCAGGCTCCGGGTGAGGTGGCGCAGCGCCTCCAGGTTCTCCTGCTGGGCTGCGTTCGGGTCGTTCGGGTCGTTCGGGTCGTGCCGGCCGTTCGGATCGTCAGGGGCGTGCGCGTCGTCGCGGTGGTCCGGGCCGGGCCCGGCCGCCGAGGTCTTCGCCGCAGTGGCCCCCGTGTCCGCTGCGGATGCCGTGCTCCCCGCGAATGCCGTGCTCCCCGCTTCCAGCTGCTCGCCGACGGCGACCAGCGTCGCGGCGAGCGGGTCGCTGTCGCCGAGCAGCGCGGGCCGGCCGAGGTCGAGCGGCGGCAGGCCCTCGTGCAGCCGGAACAGCTCGGCCGGGGCCTCCCGGTCGCTGAACCACGCGTGCCGGGCGAAGAACGGCAGCTGCGGCAGGATGCTGACCTGGCGGCCCGCGCTGCCGGCGTGCCCCAGCGAGGTGACCGGCAGGTCGCGCAGCTGCTTCTGGAACATCGCGTACGCGCCGTCCTCGGCGAAGGACTCCTCGCCGAGGACCGCCGACATCTCGTCCATCGACTCGGCGATGATCTTCGGTGCCAGATAGGCCGCCGCCGCCGCGTACGCGCTCATCTGCTGGGGCAGCAGGTGCAGGGCGCGGGTCGCGACCAGCGCCAGGCAGTCGCTCAGCAGCAGGTCGAGGAAGGACCCGGTGAGCACGTCCCGGACGTGCTGGACGTCCAGCGAGGAGCGCCCGTCGTCCCGGCGGCGGACCGCGAACCGGGCCACGGTGCGCAGCGCGGTGTCCGCCCCGGCGAGGACGATGGACGGGATGAGGCCGCGGATCACCAGCGAGGAGCGCAGCGAGAGTTCGTAGCCGTCGCCGAGTCCGCCGACCAGGGCGTCGCCCGGCACCGGGCAGTCGACGGCCTCCAGGCCGCCGAACTCGGCGCTGCGCATCCCGGTGGTGGCGTGCCGGGCGAGATCGCGGAGCCGCTCGGCGGGCAGTTCGGCGCGGTCCAGCAGCAGCACGGAGTGGCTGCGCCCGCCGCCCTCCTGGGCGGTCCTGGCGAAGACGACGAGCCCGGCGGCGCGCGAGGCGTTGGCGATGACCGCCTTGCTGCCGTTGAGCAGGAAGCCGTCGTCGGCCGGCGTGGCGGTGAACTCGTCGCGGACGAAGTCGTTGCCGTGCGCCACTTCGTGCCGGACGACGGCGATGCGCCGGCCGTCCAGCAGCAGCCGGGCCGCGGCGGCCCGCTGGGCGGGGCCGCCGGCCGTCCAGACCGGGGTGGCCGCGAAGAAGCAGTTGAGCCCGTAGCCGAAGCCGACCGAGGCGTCCCGGCGGAAGACCGGGCGCAGCACCCGGCCGAGCACGTCCATCCGGGCGAGCCTGCCGCCGAGTTCCTCCGGGACGAACTCGGCGTTGAACGCGTAGGTGTCGAGGACCCGCTCGGCCACCGCGAGCACGTCGCCGTCGGCGTCGGCGGCGAGCAGGGCCTCCTGGCCGAGCGCGTTGCCCGGGTCCTCCAGCGGGCCGAAGGCGCGTTCCAGTGCGTCGATGCGGTCCTCGGGCGCCATCAGTGAACTCCGGCCTTCATGAGTTGTCGTACTTCGGGGACGAGATCTTGGTGCAGCGGCTTGAGCTCACCGCGCAGGAAGAGGCCGCGCATCGCCGCGCGCTCCACCTTTCCGCTGGTGGTGCGCCGTACCGTGCCGGGCCGCACCAGCAGCACGCCGCCCGCCTGCACCTCGAACTCCTCGGCGAGCCGGTTGCCGACGGCGGCGGTGAGCGCGGGCAGGTCGACGTCGTAGCGGCTGCGGGCGCGCAGTTCCTGGACGACGACGATCCGGTCCCGCTCGCCGGGCACCGCGAAGGCGGTGCCCGCCCCGAACAGGGCGCTGACCTGCTGGACGGTGCGTTCCAGGTCCTGCGGGTAGAGGTTGCGGCCGGCCACCACGATCATGTCCTTGAGCCGGCCCGTGACATAGAGCAGGCCGTCCTCGACGGTGCCCAGGTCGCCGGTGCGCAGATAGCCGCGCTCGCCTTCCAGGGTGCAGCAGTCAAAGGCGTCGGCACTCTCGCGGGGCCGGTTCCAGTAGCCGCGGGCGACGCTGCCGCCGCGCACCCACACTTCGCCGATCCGGCCGTCGGGCAGCGTCTCGCAGCTCTCCGGGTCGACGATCCGCAGGTCGCCGCCGGCCACCGTGCCGCAGGAGACCACCTCGCGCTCGGGCCGGCCGGGGACCGGCTCGCGCAGCCGGTTGTGCTCCAGGGACGCGGCGTCCACGGTCCGGTGCACGGGCGGCGCGGGGTCGGCCGCGGCCGTCACCAGCAGGGTCGACTCGGCGAGCCCGTAACAGGGGGTGAGCGCCTCGGGGCGCAGCCCGGCGGGGGCGAAGCGTTCGGCGAAGGCCCGCATCGTCTCGGCGCGGACCGGCTCGCCGCCGCTCACCGCGGTCTCCCAGCCGGACAGGTCGAGCCCGGCCAGCTGCTGGTCGGTGATCCGGCGTACGCACAGGTCGTAGGCGAAGTCGGGGGCGCTGCTCACCGTGATGCCGTGCCGGGAGACGGCCTCCAGCCAGCGCACCGGCTTCTTCACGAACGCGGCCGGGGTCAGCAGGACGGCCGTGCCGCCGAGCCACAGCGGGTGCAGCAGCTGGCCGACGAGGCCCATGTCGTGGTGGAAGGGCAGCCAGCCGCCGAGCCGGGCGCCCGGCCGGGTGTGCAGGGCGCGGCTGATCGCCTCCTGGTTGGCCAGCACATTGCCGTGCGAGACGACGACTCCGCGCGGGTCGCGGGTCGAGCCCGAGGTGTACTGGAGGAAGGCGATGGAGTCGGGCCCCAGCTCGGGCGGGGTCCAGCCGGCCCCTTCGGGGACCGCGTCCGCGGGCAGGCAGGCGACCGCGCCGTATCCGGTGCGGGCCAGCAGCTGGGAGACCTCGGGGGCGTCGGCGGAGTCGGTGAGCGCGATGCGCACCGCGGCGTCCTTGACGATGCCCGCGACCCGTTCCTCGTGGTGGCGCCGGCCGCTCGCCGGGGGCACCGGGATCGCGATGGCGCCCGCGTACAGGCAGGCCAGGAAGCTGATGGCGAACAGCCGCCGGGAGGACTGCAGGATGAGCACCCGCTCGCCGGCGGCTCCGTGTTCCTGGAGCCAGCCCGCGAGGGCCTTGGCGCGGCGGTCCAGCTCCTCGTAGGAGACCGTGCGCACGGCCGTCTCGGCCCGGCCGCCGTCCTCGGTGAGCAGGACGAGTGCGTCCCGGCCGGGCGATCGGGCCGCCCTGTCCAGGATGAGTTCGGTGACGTTCCGGTATCCGCTCAACGCCTCCCCCTTGCGTGTCGTAGTGGCCGTCACCTCTGCGGTATCGGCCTCATATGGCGCATGTCCGGGAATGTACGAACGGTCCCTCGTGCCGGGCTCGACCATCCCCGGACTCCACGGCGGGCGCATCAGGGCCGGGTCCAGGTCACGGCGGAGCGGTAACCCGCTGGCTCGGTCCGCCAGTTGGCACGCTCTTCGGGTCCGGCCGCTTCCGCGTCCGGCTCCGCGTCCGACTCCTCCGCGAGCCGGCGCAGCCGCGCCAGCAGCACGGCGGTGACGGCGGCCAGTTCCAGCTCGTCCGGCTCGCCGCTTGTCACGGTCCATCGCATGTCTTCGCCCACAGGGGCAGCGTGCGCCTGCCGCCTCGAACGGCGCTCGCGCGGCGAACGCGAACGGGCCGAGAACCCCTGGGGTCCTCGGCCCGTTCCTGGTGGCGGCTCTATGGCGACGCTTTGATGACCGTCGGCGGTCGCCCGGTGGCCGGACGGCCGCCTCGATGGTGGCCGGGGCGGCCGTGGGCGGTGGGTGGCAGTCGTCGGCGGTGCGTATCAGTCGTCGGCGCCTCAGTCGTTGATGACGCGCTCGTAGGCGATGTGCCGGGTGCGCTCCACGTCGATCCGGGCGACCTGGGTGAGCTGGTCGCGGCGTTCGAGGAAGCCCTCGCTGGCCAGCGCCCGGTCGCAGGCCGCGGTGTCGGCCCACCACATCAGGCCGAGGTACATCTGCGGCCGGACGGTCGAGCGCAGCAGGTCGAGGCCGCCGAAACCGCCCAGCGAGCCGAAGTGCCGGGTCAGGTCGCGGATTCCGCTCTCGAACTCCTGGCGGCTGCCGAGCACGGTGCTGTGCAGCAGCACCACGTTCTCGCAGCCCTCCAGCGCGTTCTGCACGAGCACTCGCTGGACGCTGATCGTCTGGTCGGCCTCGGTGTCCACCATCGGTCCGAGGCGCTGCACATGCTTGAGGAAGGTCTCAGCGTGCACGACCTCGATGAAGCCCTCCAGGCTCCGCCAGTGCGCGAGGTGCGCGTAGACCTGGGGCTGGTCGACGAGTTGCACGGTCACCAGGTATTCGAAGTCCTTCTGCCGCCGCAGGAACTGCGAGTGCTCGCGGAACTCGCGTTCGAACTTCTGCGGGTCGCCCTTGACCGTGAACCGGTTGACGACGGTGACGGGTCTGCTGAGATCGCGACCGGGGTCACGGTCGGGCATGTGGTGCCTCCGTGAATTGTTTGGCATGACGCAGGGTGGTGGAGCTGTTCGTGCCCAGGGCGTGCCGGACCTTTGCGCGCGCCTCGGCGAGGGTGGTGTCCGGGCCGAGCGCGTTCAGGACGCCCTCGGGGTCGAGTGTGACGGTGTGCCATGAGGTGGCCCTTACCCCGTCGCCGTGGGTTTCGATCTCCCAGCGGCCGGTGTGTCCGCTCATGGCCACCGGCACCCGCAACTGCTTGTAGACGATGACGGCCCGGTCGGGGAAGCACACCCGCACCGAAGTGGTGTTGTGGGTGGAACCGTCCGGGCCGCTGGTGTCCATGTCCATCCGCTGGACGGTCGAGCCGTCCTCGGCCGGGGCCTCGGTGAGGTCCAGCCGCGCGACGTGCGGCAGCCGCTCGGGCCACAGGTCCGCGCGGTCGAGGAAGCCGAAGACGTCCTCGGCGGAGCCGGCTATGTCCACCGAGTCGCTGAAGGTGAAGTGGAGTTCGTCGCGCTCGGCGCCCTGCTCGGCCGCGTTCTTCAGCGCCGTCAGCTCGGCGTGGCTGTTGCGGTCGACGGCCCGCTCGATCAGGGCGAGGGCCTCGGGGTCGTCGCCGACCGCGCGGTAGTCGTGCAGCAGCACGACCCGGCTGCCGCCGTCCTCGACCGGCTCGATGCGCCACTCGCCGCCCATCGAGGCCACCGGGGCGGCGGACACCACCTGCCGGAAGACCACCGTGCGGGCGGCGCGGTCCAGGGTGCGGCGCGAAGTCCAGGACTTCACCTGGTCGTTGGCGGTGGCCCAGATCCGCAGCAGCTGCTCGCCGGCGCCGTCCCCGGGCACGTCCTCCAGCACTTCGACGTGGATGGTGGGGCCGAAGATCTGCGGCCACGCGGACACATCGGCGACGAGACCGTAGAGGGTCTCGGCCGAGGCGTCGACGGTGATGGAGTGCTCCGTGACATGAGTCCCGGCGACAGTGGACGTAGCGTTCGGCGCCACGGCGGACCTTCCCTTCGGGTGCCGCCGCTCGCACGGCGGATGAAATGCAGGCTGGCAGAAAGCGCTTGAGTCCGGCTCGACCGCCGGAGAAAGCCTGTTCCGGGCTTGCGACTGGGTTCGCGGCTGGATCAGGGAGCCCCGCGAGCCCAGCCGCAAGCCCGCGACAGGCCCTCGGGTCAGGCCCTCGGGTCAGGCCCAGTCGGGCCTCTCCAGGATCTCCACCACGGCACAGCCCCAGCTGTACCCGGCCCCCACCCCGATGAGCACGCAGCGGTCGCCCGGCGCGGCCCGGCCCGAGACCACCAGCTGATCGAGGCTCGCGAACTGGTCGCCGGCCCCGAGGTGTCCGACCGTGCGGCTCCACTCCCAGGTGGTCCTGGCGGGGTCGATGCCGAACGGCTGGTAGTAGATGGAGCGCAGCCGGCGCCGCCCGAAGTGCGGCAGCACCACCCAGTCCGCGTCGCCGAGTTCCATCTCCGCGTCGGCCAGCGCCTCTTTCAGCACGGCCTGTTGGCCCGCGTGCGCGCGGGTGATCGCGTACGAGATGCCGACCCGCGAGACGAATGACTTCTTGGCGGCCTCGAAGTCGACCGGGATGCGGTGGGTGAAGGGCGCCGGTCCGAACGGCTCGTCGCCCCGGTGCAGCGGCTCCAGCTCGGAGTCCGCGAGCAGCGCCAGCGAACGGAGCCTGGCGTAGCCGCCGCGCCGGGAGAGCACGAGCGCGGTGGCCCCGTCGGCGTACGGGGTGCCCGGGTCGGTGAGCCAGCGGTCGATGCCGGGCTCGCAGAACCGGTCGGCGGTGGTGATCAGCGCATCGCAGCGGCTCGGCGCGGCGGTGAGGTAGGACTGCGCGAGCTCCAGAGCCGCCATGCCCCCGTTGGACATCTGCCGGATCTCGATGGCCGGGCAGCTGTTGCCGACCGCCTCGCGCTGGATGAACGAAGCGACGGGCCACAGGTCCTGGCCCTGGTGGTAGGTGTCCGCGTGCAGGATGAGGTCGATGTCCTCGGGGGCGCTGTCGGCCCGCTCCAGCGCGAACCGGGCTGCCTGGGCGGCCATTTCGGCGGCGGACTCGTCGGGCGAGTACGCGACCGCGACCATGTCCGTGGCCGTGGCCAGCCGGGGCGGGCAGGCCCCGGCGGCGACAGCGTCGGAGACCAGTAACGACGAGGGAAGCCGGACTCCGGTCCCCCGTATGTAGATGTCTTCCACTCGCACAGCCACTCCAGTCTTATCGTCGGGGCGTCAGCCCGCCGCCGCTGCCGCGGGCACCGGTACGGCCACGCTGCGGTGGTCGGCCCCGCGCTCGGTCAGCAGCACGTAGAACACCGCGTCCAGCAGCGCCAGCCAGGAGGCTGCGACGGTGTTCTCGTCGACGCCGACCGTGCCCCAGCGGCGGTGCCCGTCGCTGAAGGTGATGAGCACCCGGGCGGCGGCGGCGCTGCCCGCGCTGCCGCTGAGCACCCGTACCTGGTAGTCGACCAGCTCCAGCGCGGCCAGTTCGGGGAAGTACGGGTCGAGCGCCTGGTGCAGCGCCCGGTCCAGGGCGTTGACCGGCCCGTTGCCGACGCCGGTCGCGCCGACCGGCGCCCCGTCGACCCGCAGCCGCACCGAACCCTCGGTACGGACCGCGCCGCCGGGGCCCCGCTCCACCCCCACCCGCCAGCTCTCGACGTCGAAGGGGCGGCTGAGCCGGCCGCCGGCCAGCTCCTCCAGCAGCAGCAGCGCGAAGGAGGCGTCGGCGGACTCGAAGCTGTAGCCGCGGCTCTCCAGCTCCTTGACCTTGGCGGCGGCCCGCGCCACCGGCTCCGAGCCGGCCGAGACCTGGTAGCCCAGCTCGCGCGCCTGGAGCTCGATGGAGGAGCGCCCGCCCATGTCGGAGACCAGGGTGCGCATCGCGTTGCCCACCCGGGCCGGGTCGATGTGCTGGTAGAGGTCGGGGTCCACGCGCAGCGCGGAGGCGTGCAGCCCGGCCTTGTGCGCGAAGGCGGACGCCCCGATGTACGGCGCGGCCGGGACGGCGTACGCCCCGGTCAGCTCGCTGACGGCCCGCCCGGTCGCGGCCACCTCCCGCAGCCGGCGCGCTGGGACCACCTCCAGGCCGCGCTTGAGCAGCAGGTTCGCGGCGACGGTGAACAGGTTGGCGTTGCCGCACCGCTCGCCGTAGCCGTGCGCGGTGGCCTGCGCGTGGCTGGCCCCGGCGTCCACCGCGGCCAGCGTGTTGGCGACGGCGCAGCCGGAGTCGTCGTGGCAGTGGATGCCGAGCCGCGCGCCGGTCGCGCCCAGGGTGTCCGCGACGACGGCGCCGACCTCGTCCGGCAGCGAGCCGCCGTTGGTGTCGCACAGCACGACGGTCTCCGCCCCGGCCTCGGCGGCGGTGCGGACCACTTCCAGCGCGTATTCGCGGTTGGCCCGGAAGCCGTCGAAGTAGTGCTCGGCGTCCACGAAGACCCGCCGCCCGGCGTGCACCAGGTGCCGTACGGTGCTGCCGATCATGGCGAGGTTCTCGGCCAGCGTGGTGCGCAGCGCGAGTTCCACATGCCGGGTGTGGCTCTTGGCCACCAGCGTCACCACCGGCGTCTCCGCCTCCAGCAGCGCCCGTACCTGCGGGTCGACGGCGACCAGCGCGCCCGGCCTGCGGGTCGCCCCGAAGGCCGCCAACTGCGCGTTGGCCAGATGCAGTTCGCTGCGCGCGCGGCGGAAGAACTCGGTGTCCTTGGGCACCGCACCGGGCCAGCCCCCCTCACTGAACCCCACACCGAACGCGTCCAGGTGCCGCGCGACGGCGAGCTTGTCCTCGACCGTCAGCACCAGGCCTTCCTGCTGCGTGCCGTCGCGCAGGGTCGTGTCATAGAGCTGAAAGCGCTGCTCGGCCATCGTCCCTCCCTCGCTCAGTCGTTCCGTTCGTTCCGGTCGTACGGGTCTGCGGCCACGGTCCGGCGATGGTCTGGAGGGTCGCTGGAGGGTGGGTCGGCCTGACTGCCGGCCGGGTCGGAAATACGCTGCGGGTCGCCGGACGGCTGAAAATTCAGCTCTCCCCCAGCCTTCGGCCGGGGGAGATTGAGGACACCCGTCCACCGGCCGCAACCGGTCAAACGTTGCGCTCACCGCACCGGCACCCGCACCGGCATACGACTAAACCGCGGAGCGGGCACCGCAGGCCCGCTCCCCCGCGCCCGGTGATGCGGATGCCCCGCCGCCTCCGCGAGGCTCAGCACGGGCGAGACGCACGCGTCGGTGGACGCGAACACCTCCGCCCACACATCCCGGTCGCGCCCAGCGAACCGCTCCGCGAATACCGCCCGCAGCGCCGGCCAATTCGCGGGCTCGCCGCGGTCCGGCAGCGCGGCCGGGTCGAGCCCGAGACCGTCCAACAGCGCGGCGTAGAACGCCTCTTCCAGCGCGCCGACCGCGACATGGCGGCCGTCCGCACAGACGTAACAGCGGTAGAACGGCGCGCCGCCGTCCAGCAGGTTCGCGCCGCGCCGGGGCTGCCAGTCGCCGGCGTCGGTCATCGCCGTGAGCATGCCGAGCATCGCGCCCGCGCCGTCCACGATCGCGGCGTCGACGACCTGGCCGAGGCCGGAGCGCTGCCGCTCGAAGAGCGCGGCCAGCACGCCGGAGACGAGGAGCATGCCGCCGCCGCCGAAGTCGCCGAGCAGGTTCAGCGGTGGCACCGGGGGGCCGTCCGCCGCCCCGATCGCGTCCAACGCCCCGGTGAGGGCGAGGTAGTTGATGTCGTGGCCCGGACTCTGCGCGAGCGGTCCCTCCTGGCCCCAGCCCGTCATCCGGGCGTAGACGAGGGCCGGGTTGCGCTCCCGGAACTCCTGCGGCCCGATGCCCAGCCGCTCCGCGACGCCCGGCCGGAAACCCTCGACCAGGACGTCGGATTCCGCTGCCAGGCGCAGCAGTTCGGCCGCGCCGGCCGGGTCCTTGAGGTCCAGCCGTACGGTCCGTCGGCCTCGGTCCAGCACCCGGTGCCAGCCCTCGAACGAGCGGCGGCCGTCGGCCCGGTCGACGCGCAGCACGTCCGCGCCGAGGTCGGCGAGCATCATGCAGGCGAAGGGCGCGGGGCCGATCGCGGCGAGTTCGAGCACTTTGAGTCCGTCGAGCGGACCCGTCACCCGCTCGCCCGTCATCGCCGGCTCACCCGTCCCGGCCGGGGTGCGGGCGGCGACGGTCGGCCCGCCGCTTCGGTGTGTTCCGCACATGCGCGCATCAGCGGTACCTTTCTCGACTTCTCGATGGACCGACGGCAGGCCAGCCCGGCCCGGCCTGGTCCAGGCCAGCCCGGCCCGGTCGGGCCCGGTCCAATCCGATCCGGCCCGGAGAGCCGACCTGACCGCGCCCGCCCCGCCCCACCCCACCCCGCCAGGGCAAGGCAGCGCGGGCCCCGCCAGTCAGCCCTCGTCCGCGTCGGCCGGAACATCCGGCCGCGCCGCCGTGCCGGGCACGGACACCCGCGGCTCCGGCAGTTCGCCCTCGGCCAGGTAGCGGTTGACGTACGCGTCGACATGCGGGTTGCCGACGAGCGCGTACACCTCGTGGTCGCCGGAGTCCTCCACCGTGATCAGGTGGTGGCCCAGCAGCTCCGCCATCGCGACGCCGCCCGCGTAGTGGTCCATCGGGTCGCCGTCGGCCTGTACGACGAGGCCGACCGGGTAGCCGTCGCGCGCCGGGCGGACCGGTTCCTCGGCGGCCTCGAAGGTGCGGAAGGCGCCCACCCACGGCTGGGCGCGCAGCACGCCGTACCCGTACGGGAAGCGCTTACGGAAGTCCCGCATGTCCTGGTAGTAGACCTCCGGGTCGGCCGGCCACGCGTGCTCCAGAGTGATGGCCTCCAGCACGCCGACGCGCAGGTCGCCCTCGTTGTCCGCGGGCCGCCAGGTGCCCTGTTCGGACAGCAGCTCACGGGCGCGCGCGGGGTCCTCGCGCAGCCCGGCCACGATGGCGCCGAGCTCCGCCCACTGGCCGCGATGGGCCGCGCGGTTGCCGACCGCGCCGTCGAACAGGGTCCGCAGCGCGGGGCTGTCGGACTGCTCCTCCAGCCGGGAAATGACGTCCTCGACCACGGCGAGCACCTGCGCGGCGCTGCCGCCGAGGCCGAAGTGGCCGTCGCGCCGGGCGGTCCAGCGGGCCCAGTGGTCGACGTTGCGCTGGACCGCGTCGCCCTGCCAGAGGAACTGCTCGCGCCAGGTCCAGTCCGGGTGCACGCAGGAGTCGAGCACGCTGCGGTCCAGCCGGGCGGGGAACAGGGTGCCGTAGACCACTCCGACGTACGCCCCGTAGGCGTAGCCCACGAAGCTGAGCTTCTCCTCGCCGAGGACGGCGCGGATCACATCCATGTCGCGGGCGGTGTTGGGGGTGCTGATGTGCCGCCGCAGCTCGCCGCCGGCCCGCTCGCAGGCGAGTTCCCGCTGCCGCATGTCCTCGGCCAGCGTCCCGAACGCGGAGTCCGGCGGCCGGGAGTCGAACGGGGCCTTGGGGATGGCGACTTCGGCGTGCAGCAGGGTGGATTCGCCGGTGCCGCGCGGGTCGAAGCCGATGAGGTCGTACGCCTGGTGCACGGAGGTGCCGGTGTACTTCGCGGGCAGCTCGCGGCCCAGGCCCCAGTCGCCGCCGGGGCCGCCGTTGACGGACAGCAGGATGCCGCGCCGCCTGCCGGGGTCGGCGGCCCGGCGGCGGCTGATCGCGATGGTGAGCCGTTCGCCGCCGGGGTCGCGGTAGTCCCTCGGGACCTCGATGCTCGCGTACTCGGACGGGGCGTCGCCGCCCGCGCCGTCCGCGGCGCCGGGCGTCCACCGCGGCTGCTGGGCGTAGAACTCGCGCAGCGCGGCGGACGGTGTCTCTACGGGCGCTGTCTTAACGGGAGCAGTCGTCACGGGCGCTGTCTCTGCGGCCGATGTCTCTGCGGGCACTGTCTCTGCGGGCACTGTCTCTGCGGGCCGGTTGGTTGCCACCGGAGACCTCCATTCTCGTCAGGGTGCAAGCGTCTCGTCGCCGCCTTGAGAGCGGCTGGACGCCTTCCGGACCGGCAGCCACAGGGCGGCGAGCATGCCCGCCACGGTGAACAGCGCCGCGCCGCTCAGCGCCAGGCCGTAGCCGGAGGCGAGCGCGTGCCGGGTGGCTTCGCCGCCCGGCTTCCCGTCGGCGAGTTCGCTGTCGATACGGGCGGCGGACAGGCCCGCGAGGGACACCAGGCCGACGGCGCTGCCCAGTTGGCGGGTGGTGTTGAGCAGGCCGGACGCCAGCCCGGCCTGCCGCGCGGGCAGTCCCGAGGTGGCCGCGTTGGTCGTCGCGTTGAGTACGGCGCCCATGCCGAAGCCCAGCAGCAGCGAGGGGCCGAGCAGGTCGGCGGTGAAAGTGGATGCCTCGTCGGCGCGGGAGAGCCAGAGCAGTCCGGCGCAGGACAGCGCGAGCCCGCCGAGCAGGATCGGCCGGGGGCCGGTGCGCGGGACCACCGAGGAGATGCCCCAGCCGCCGATCGCGATGCCCAGCGACACCGGCAGATAGCACAGGCCGGTCTCCAACGGGCTGTAGCCGAGGACCTGTTGGAGGATCAGCGTGAAGAAGTAGAAGGTGCTGTACAGGGCGGCGATGGCGAAGAAGACGACCAGGTTGGCGGCGCTGACCGAGCGGTTGCGGAAGATGCTCAGCGGCACCAGCGGCTGCTGGGCGAACTTCGCCTGGTACACCAGGAAGAACGCCAGCAGCGCCGGACCGGCCACCATCGCGGTGAGCACCCGCGCCGAGTCCCAGCCGTAGGTGTGCGACTCGGCGACCCCGTACACGGTGGCCATCAGCCCGAGGGTGACGGTGACCGCGCCCGGCAGGTCGAGCTTGCGGCTGCGGTCCCGGCCCTGGGTCTCGGGGACCACCCAGCACACTGCGGCGATCAGCACGATCCCGATGGGGACGTTGACCAGCAGAATCCAGCGCCAGGAGAACCACTCGGTGATCGCGCCGCCGACGAGTACGCCGATGGCCCCGGCGGCCCCGGACACCGCGCTCCACAGCCCGAACGCCCTCGCCCGCGCGGCGGGCCGGGTGAAGGAAGTGCCCAGCACGGTGAGCGTCGCGGGGGCCATGATCGCCGCGCCGAGCCCCTGGAAGGCGCGCGCCGACACCAGCGTGACCGGGTCGTTCGCGGCGCCCCCGACGGTGCTGGCGAGGGTGAACAGGACGGCGCCGGCCAGGAACACCCTGCGCTGCCCGAAGAGGTCGGCGAGCCGTCCGCCGAGCAGCAGGAAGCCGCACACGGTGATGGTGTAGGCGTTGTTGACCCACTGCAGATGGTGCCGGTCGAAGTGCAGATCGCCGGCGATGGCGGGCAGCGCCACGTTCACCACCGAGGCGTCGAGCACGATCATGAACTGGCCCAGGCAGCAGGCGGCCAGCACGAGACCGAGCCGGTTGCCGGACTGCGCGGGAGCGGAGGAGGTCCGCAGCGTCTGAACGGTCATGTCCGGGACGCTGCTCCGGCGGGGTCGACGGCCGCTGGTGGACCGGTCGAGCCGCCGCGGTGGTGGCCGCGCGGCCACCGCTGCCGCCCCGCGTCTTCGAGAGCCTCTCCAGCACGCCCCCAGACCGCGTTGGCACAGTTCCGATCCGTATCGCTGTACGGCCGGCCGACATTCCCCGAGGAGAGCGCCATGGCCAAGATCACCTACCGGCATCCGAACGGCACCGAGACCATCGTCGACGTGACGGCGCCCAACACCGTCATGCGCGGGGCGAAGATCAACAACATCGACGGCATCGAGGCCCAGTGCGGCGGCTCCGCCCAGTGCGGGACCTGCCACGTCTACATCGACGAGGCCAACACCCTGCCGCTGCCCGAGATGCACGAGTCCGAGGACGACGTGCTGTACGGCACGGCCTGCCCCCGGCGCGACTCCAGCCGGCTCAGCTGCCAGCTGCCGGTCACGGACGCGATCGACGGCCTGGTCGTGCACCTCCCGGAGGCCCAGAGCTGATGGCCGCCTCGGGAGTTGCCCGCACATCCACCGCGGGGCCCGGCCCGGGCGTCGTCGTCGTCGGCGCGGGACAGGGCGGCACCGACACCACCGCCGCCCTGCGCGCCCGCGGCTACAGCGGCCCGATCACCCTGGTCTCCGACGAGACGGCGATGCCCTACCAGCGGCCGCCGCTGTCGAAGGGCTACCTCTCGGGCGCGGTCTCCGGCGAGGACATCGAGCTGCGCTCGCACTCGTACTTCTCCGCCCTCGACATCGATCTGGTGCGCGGCGACCGCGCCGAGAAGATCGACCGGGACGCGCAGAGCGTCCTGCTCGCCTCCGGCCGCCGGCTCCCGTACGAGCACCTGGTGCTGACGACCGGCGCCCGGCCGCGCACCCTGCCGGTCCCCGGCGCGGAACTGTCGGGTGTACTGACCCTGCGCGGCCTCGACGACGCCGAGGAGCTGCGCGAGCGCTTCGCCCGCGGCCGGTCGCTGGCGCTCGTGGTGATCGGCGCGGGCTTCATCGGCCTGGAACTCGCCGCCACAGCGCGCAAGCTCGGCCACGAGGTCACCGTCGTCGAGGCGCTGCCGCGCGCCATCGCCCGCGCCGTCACCCCCGAGATGTCCGCCCGGCTCACCGCCGAGCACCGCCGGCAGGGCGCCCGCATCCTGCTGCGCCGCGAGGTGACCGCCCTGCACGGCGACGGCACCGGGCACGTACGGGTGGTGGAACTCGACGGCGGCGAGCGCCTCCCGGCCGACCTGGTCGTGATCGGCGTCGGCGTGCTGCCCAACGCCGACCTCGCCGTCGACGCCGGACTGCTCGTCGGCGACGGCGTCATCGTCGACCAGCACCTGCGCACCAGCGACCCCGCCATCCACGCGATCGGCGACTGCGCCCGCTTCCCCAGCCCGCGGGCCGGGCGGCACATCCGGCTGGAGTCGGTCCAGAACGCCTCGGGCCAGGCCCGCTGCGTAGCGGCGGCCGTCCTCGGCGAGGCCGAGCCGTACACGGACGTGCCCTGGTTCTGGTCCGAGCAGTACGCGATGAAGCTCCAGATCGCCGGCCTCACCGGCGACCACGACGAGACGGTCCTCACCGGCGACCCGGACGGCGGCCGCTTCTCGGTCTTCTGCTTCCGCGCGGGCCGGCTGATCGGCGTCGAATCGGTCAACCGCCCCGCCGACCATGGCATCGCCCGCCGCCTGCTCGCCTCCGGCACGGACCTCTCCCCCCACGACGTCGCCCGTCCCGGCTTCGACCTCAAGACCCACCCGAGGGAGTCCGCGCAGCGGACGAAGGAGCCGAACCCGGTCTGAACGGGGTGCGCTCCGCGCGGCCCGCAGAACAGCTTCCGGCCCGGACACCTCGTACGGTGTCCGGGCCGGAAGCTGTTCGCGAGCACGGTGACCGCAGTGGTTGACCGGATCCGCGCCCCCGGCGGACGGGTGTCCTCAATCTCCCCCAGGCTTCGTCCGGGAGGTGCCCCCAACGGGCTGAATTTTCAGCCCTCCCCCAGACTTCGGCCGGGAGGTGCCCCCAGGCGTTTGAGGACAGTCCCGCGACCAACGTGCGACACCGGGCATCAGAACCCAGCCGGCTCAGCGCCCCAGGTGACCGGCAAAGACGTAACCGTGTGGTTGATTTCCCCCGCATGCCAGGGCAACTCCCCCTCCGGCACAGCCAGCCGCAAGTCGGGAAAGCGCCGGACCAGCCCTTCGAGCGCGATCTCCATCTCCATCCGGCCGAGCTGCTTGCCGAGGCAGTAGTGGATGCCGTGGCCGAACGAGATGTGCGGATTCGGCGTGCGGGCCAGGTCCAGCCGGTCCGGGTCGGGGAAGACCGTCTCGTCCCGGTTGGCCGAGGCCAGCGAGATCAGCACCGCGTCGCCGGCCGCGATCTTCACGCCGGCGATCTCCATATCCTCGGCGGCGATCCGGGGGAAGCCCGAGGTGTCGGTGGCGAAGAGGTTGACGTGCCGCAGCAGTTCCTCGACGGCCGTCGGTATCCGCGACGGGTCCTCGGCCAGCAGCTGCCACTGGTCGCGGTGGTGCGCGACCAGTGCCAGCAGCGAGTTGGCCAGCTGGTTGGCGGTGGTGTCGAAACCGGCGCCGATGAGCGTGAAGCCGAAGGTGACCAACTCCGGCTCGCTGAGCCGGTCGTCGTCGTCGCGGGCCTGGATGAGCGCCGAGAGCATGTCGTCGGTGGGTTCGGCGCGCTTGTCGGCGATGAGGCCGACGATGTACTCGCTCAGCCGCGCGAGACCGTTGAGCGACTCCTCGCCGCCCGCCCGGTCGTCGACCGTGGCGAACGCGCGCGCCCAGACCTCGAACTTCCGCAGGTCCTCCGGCGGTACGCCGAGCAGCTCGCCGATGACCGTCAGCGGCAGCGGCAGCGCGAGCTGCGGCACCAGGTCGGACGGGGCGCCCTTCTCCTCCATCTCGTCCAGCAGCTCATCGACGACCTGCTGCACGCGGGGCCGCATCAGCTCGACCCGGCGGGAGGTGAACGCCCCGGCCACCAGCTTGCGCAGCCGGGCGTGTTCGGGCGCGTCCATGGAAATGATCATTTCCGGGGTGGTGTGCATCGTGCCGCCGACCCGGGGCGCGTCCGGCCCGCAGGCCTGCGCACGGCTGAGCCGGGGGTCGGCCATCGCGGCCCGGACGTCGGCGTAGCGCGAGATCAGCCAGGCGTCCACGCCGCCGGCGGTACGGACCCGTTTGACGGGCTCCTCGGCACGCAGGCCGCGGTACTGCGGCGCGGGGCCCCGGTAACTGGAGCCGGCGAAAGGATAAACGTCTGAGTCTTGGGGAGCGGGCAAGATGACACCTCCACAGTGGATACGGTCACGCGGCGTAAAAACAGATTCCGGCGCTGGAGACCCGGCGGCGCGGTGGCCGGGCAGCGCGGGCGCGGGGCGGCGAGCTGTCGCCTCTCGGGACAGCTCGCTCTCACGCCCCGGGGCACGCTTCGGGACAGCGCGCTCTCAGGCGGCCTCGGGGCCGAGCAGCACCGCCGAGTAGTTCTTCCGGGCGGCGGTGTCGTACTGGAGCGCGACATGGCTGGTCGCCGACGTGATGTCCCGCCAGAAGCGCTGCAAGGGCTGCCCCTCGCCGAGGCCGCTGGTGCCGGCCGCGCGCATCAGGAGTTCCACCGCTTCGCAGACCATCTCCGCCGCGAAGGTCGCGTTGCGCTCGTTGCGCGCCATGAGTTCGGGGGTGAAGGACCTGCCGTCGATCACCTCGGCGTTCTGCTCGACCAGATGCCGGGCCGAGTCGATCCGCCCCGAGGCGCGCACCAGCTTGGTCTCGTTGCCCGGCGTCCGCCGCCGGCCGGTGACGGTGGCCGCGCACGCGTTGAGCGCGCCGACGGCCGCGCCGACGACGGGGGCGATGAAGGTCAGCCCGCCCACGGCCTGGAAGGGCACATTGTGGGACGCGAGGCCGGACTCCGCGCTGCGGCCCGTCATCATGTCGGCGCGGTCGAAGGAGAGATGGCCGGGTACGAAGGCGTCCTCCACCACCACGGTGTGGCTCGCGGTGGCCCGCATGCCGATGCTGTCCCAGGTCTCGCGCACCGTGTACGAACCGGAGGGCAGCGCGAAGAAGCGCATCCGCGGCGGGCCGTCGCCGCCGGGCAGCACCGCGCAGAGCAGCGCCCAGTCGGCGAAGTCGATGCCGCTGACGTAGCTCCACTGCCCGCTGAGCCGCCAGCCGCCGTCCGCCTCGGCGAACCGGCCGACCGGCATCAGCGCGGTCGCGATGATCACGTCGGGGCCGGCGCCCCAGATCGCGCGGTGTCCCTCTTCGGGCAGGTGCGAGGTGAAGCGGGCCGAGTACGCGCTGAGCGAGGCGCACCACGCGGTGGCGGGGCAGCCCTCGCCGACCGTCATGACGGCGCGGCTCAGCTCGGCGAACGAACCCTCCGTGCCGCCCCATCGGGACCCGACGAAGTGCCGGGCGAAACCGGCCTCGCGGACCGCCTCGACGACGTCGGGGGTGAGCTTGCGGGTCGTGTCGGCCTCGGCCGCGTGCTGGGCCGCGAGGATACGTACCTTCTCCGCGGCTGCCGTCAGTTCCGTGTCGAGCCCTGTGTCGGCAGGCATCCTCGTGACCTCCTGTGCTGGCGGGCGTCTCTGCTCTGATGGGCCAGCCTGCCGATGAGGGCTCGAAGGCGGCTGGGCCGCCGCTGGATCGCGCGGGCGGGCCTGCCGGCGGGGGTTGAGCGGCCCCGGCGGCCGCCCGGTCTTCCGGTCTTCCGGCGGTCCGGCCGTCCGTGACAGCCCGAGGCCCGGACCGCACTCTCGCGGTCCGGGCCTCGGGCTGGGGCTGAGCTGAGTCAGAGCTGAGCTGAGCTGAGGCTCGACGGTGCCGTGTGGCCCGCAGGCCCGCAGGCCCGCAGGCCCAGAGATCCCCGCCCGGCTCAACTCAACTCAAGCCAAGTCAAATCGCCTTCGCGAAGCGCTCCAGCGTCTCCCCCGGGCTCGCCCCCTCCAGCGCCTTGAAGATGCCGAACGCCCCCTCGCCGTGCTTGTGCAGCTTCACATGCGCCAACTCCACCCTCGTGGTGTTCTCGTCGACGGCCGTGAAGTCCACCTCGATTTCGCTGGCCCGCTCGTCATCGGGGATCGACTGCCAGTGGCCGTCGATCCGCCAGGTCATGACGAGCCGCTTGCCCGGCTCCCACTCCAGGACCCGGCCCCACGCGATCTCGGTCCCCTCCACGTCCCACTCGTAGTAGCGCCCGCCCACGCCCGGCTCGAACGCCAGCCCCGCCCGCTCCTTCTTGACGAGGATGTGGGACGCCGGCCACCAGTCGCCGGGCCGTTGGGTGAAGACCTCGAAGCAATGCTCGGGCGTGGCCGCCACGGTCACCGACTTCCGTACATCCGGGATCGACTGCTCGGGCATGGGCCCTCCTCGCTGCTGCTGCGCACATCGGACGGCACCACCCTCGCGGGCCGCGCTCAACCTGGTGTCGAGCGCGGCTCGAACGCCCGCGCTCCGGTCCGGTTCGAGCCGGAACCGAGAATCGCGCAAGGTACGGGGGTCACGGTCGTCGCTACCCAAAGCCCTTGCCCAAAGCCCTTGCGGGAACCGACGAAACGGGAGAGCGCGATGACAGACGCGGTACGAAAGGACTCGGCACAAGGGGACGCAGTACGAAGGGTCGCTTTCGTCACCGGCGCCACCAGCGGGATCGGCCTCGCCGTGACCGAGCTGCTGGCCCGGCAGGGTGTCGCCGTATTCGGGGTGGCACGCAACGAGGAGAACGTAGGGACCCTGGTCAAGCGGCTCCGCGAAGAAGGCCTGGAGGCGAGCGGAACGGCCTGCGACGTCTCTTCGACCGACCAGGTGCGCGAAGCGGTCGCCGCGGCGGTGCGAGAGTACGGCCGCGTCGACATCCTGGTCAACAATGCCGGCCGGGGCGGCGGCGGGGAGACCGCGAAGCTGGAGGAGGCCCTCTGGCTCGATGTGATCGAGACCAATCTCAACAGCGTCTTCCGCGTCACCAAGGAGGTGCTGAGCTCCGGCGGAATGCTGGAGAACGCCTGGGGACGGGTCATCAACATCGCCTCGACCGGCGGCAAGCAGGGCGTCGTCTTCGCCGCCCCCTACTCGGCCTCGAAGCACGGCGTCATCGGCTTCACCAAGGCCGTCGGCAATGAGCTGGGCAAGACCGGCGTGACGGTCAACGCGGTCTGCCCCGGTTACGTCGAGACCCCCATGGCGCAGCGGGTCCGCGAGGGCTACGCGGCTCACTGGGGCATCACCGAGGCCGCCGTACTGGAGAAGTTCGAGGCGAAGATCCCGCTGGGCCGCTACTCGACCCCCGAGGAAGTCGCCGGCCTGGTCGGCTACCTCGCCTCCGACACCGCCGCGTCGATCACCGCTCAGGCGCTCAACGTCTGTGGCGGGCTCGGCAATTACTGATCGGCCACGAGAGATGCGGCCACGAGAGACGGAGCCGGGACCATGACGAACACAGGCACCACCCTGCTGGCCGAGCCCGAGCCCGGCATCGCCTCCTTCCGGGCGGCGATGGGCGTCTTCCCCACCGGGGTCACGCTGCTGACCCAGGGGACCGGGGACGAGTTGATCGTGATGACGCTCAACAGCCTGACGTCGGTCTCGCTCGACCCCTTGCTGTTGCTCGTCTCGGTGAAGAAGGACGGGAGGATGCGCCCCCGGGTGGCCCGCTCCGGCAGCTTCGCGGTGAACGTACTGGCCGAGGCGGACCGTGAGCTGTCCAAGGAGTTCGCCCGGCCCGACCGGGCCGAGGGCGTACGGGCGATGCGGCTCATGGGCGCGGTCGAAGGGGTCTCCGGCAATGCCCTGCTCCCCTCCGCGACGGCCGCCTTCGAGTGCCGGCTGCACGCCGAGCACGAGGCGGGCGACCACGTGCTGCTGATCGGCCGGGTGGTCGCGCTGCACTCCGCCGCCCCGGACGACCGCCCGCTGCTCTTCCACCGAGGCCGGTACGCGGCGCTCAGCTGAGCCGCCCCCCGGCTGCCCCGGCCGCCCCCGAACCGTACGGAGACCGCATGACCACGCCCATGACCGCTACGGCGGCGCCGCCCCCGGCGCCCCCGTCGGACGCTCCATCGCCGCCCTCTTCATCGCTGCCCGCCGCCCCGTCGCTCGACCGGGTCGCCGACGGCGTGTACGCGTTCGTCCAGCCGCACGGCGGCTGGTGCCTCAACAACGCCGGCCTGGTGGCCGGTGCGGGCGGGGCCGTGCTCATCGACACGGCCGCGACCGAGAGCCGTACCCGCAGGCTGCGCGAAGAGGTCGAACGGATCGTCCCCGGCGGCCCGGACCTGGTCGTCAACACCCACTTCCACGGCGACCACACCTTCGGCAACGGCCAGTTCGCGCCGCGGGCGACCATCGTCGCGCACGAGGGCACCCGCGCGGACACCGCCGAGGCGGGGCTGAGCATGCGCGGACTGTGGCCGGCCGTGGAGTGGGGCGAGACCCCGCTGACCCTGCCCACCCTCACATTCCGCGACGAACTCACGCTCCACGCGGGCGAGTTGGCCGTCGAACTGCTGCACATCGGCCCCGCGCACACCGCCAACGACGTGGTGGCCTGGGTACCGGACCGAGGTGTGCTGTTCACCGGTGACGTGGTCTGGTCGGGCGTCACCCCGTTCGTCCTGATGGGCTCCATCGAGGGCTCACTGCGGGCGCTGGACCGGCTGCGGGCGCTCGGCCCGCGCATCGTCGTCCCCGGGCACGGCCCGGTGGGCGGACCCGAACTGCTGGCCGGGACCGAGGCGTATCTGCGCCTGATCCGCCGGCTGGCGGAAGAGGGCGAGCGGGACGGGCTCTCCCCACTGGAGGCGGCCCGCCGGGCCGACCTCGGGGAGTTCGCCGGCTGGCTCGACCCCGAACGCCTGGTGGGCAACCTGCACCGGGCCTACGCGGAGCTGCGCGGCCTGCCGCACGGCTCGCGGATCGACGTACTCGGACCGTTCCAGGAGATGGCCGAGTACCACGGAGGTCTGCCGGACTGCCATGCCTGATCCGGCAGGGAGGAGATGGTGATGAGCACCCCTGTCAAAGAGCGCGTACGGGAGCACAACCCCGTCGAGGACGCCGAGGACATCGTGACCTTCGCTGAGTTCCCGGGATTCGGGGCCCAGACGGCTCTCGCGACGGTCGCGGCGACCGCAGACGAGGGGACGGCGCCGAGGCTCCGGCTCCCCTGGGAGGACGAGGACCTCGCCGAGCAGCACATCTGGCGAGGCATCGACTGACACCGCCCTGTGCGGTGGAGGCCCCGGCGCCAGGAGCCTCCACCGCACAGAGCGGTGTCCGCCGCGCGACAGGCTCGCGCACCCCGCCCCGTACGGAATTCGAGCCGCACCCGAGCACGGCCCCGCACTGTGACCGAAAGCCCGCGCGCCACCACGACCACATGCCGGCTCGACCACACCCGGTCCTCCCGGACCGCCGACCATTCTTGGGGAACTCACCATGCCGGACCAGCCGTTCGCGGACCAGACCGTCGTCGTCACGGGAGGCGGCACGGGCATCGGCCGCGCCGCCGCCCTGGCCTTCGCAGCACTCGGCGCCAGCTCAGTGATCATTACGGGCCGCCGCAAGGAGCGCCTGGCGGAGGTCGCGGAGCTGAGCCCGGCCGTCGTGCCGGTGACCGCCGACGTGACCACCGAAGCGGGCGCCGAGGCCGTCGCCGAGGCGGTCCGCGAGCGCGGCGGCTCGCTGGACGTCCTGGTGCACAACGCCGGCGTCTTCCGGTTCAGCCCGCTGGCCGCCCTGGACACCGACGCGGTACGGGAGGTCCTGGACACCAATGTGCTGGGCCCGCTGCTGCTCACCAAGCACCTGCTGCCGCGGTTCCGCTCCCCCGGCGGCTCCATCGTGCTGGTGTCCAGCCGCGGCGGCCACAATCCGGGCCCCGGCAGCTCCGTGTACTCGGCGAGCAAGGCGGCCGTGCACAGCTTCACCAAGAGCTGGGCGGCCGAGCTGTCCGGCCGCGGCATCCGCGTCAACGCCGTGGCCCCCGGCTTCGTCCGCACCGAGGCGTACGCCGCGAACGGCCTCGCGCCGGAGCAGGTCGAGGGCCTCTTCGCCGGAGTCTCGGCGTCCGTACCGCTGGGCCGGGTCGCCGACGTCGAGGACATCACCCCGTGGATCACCCGCCTGGCCGACCCGTCCGCCGCGCTGGTCACCGGCCAGATCATCACCATCGACGGCGGCATGGACGTGGGCGGCGCGGAGGGCTGAGCGGTGCCGCGCGGACGCGCGGAGGAGAGCGGTGGATACGGGAGCGGTCGCGCGGGCGTGCGGCGCGGTGGCCGGCACAGCGGGCGGAACGGCCCTCCGTGCACCCGTCGGAACCTGGACCTTGCAGATCCGGATCGGTGCGAGAACCGACGCGAGCACGGCGCACTTCACCCCGAACGGCGCCGTGCTGCTGCTCTCCGGAACGGGAGGCGCGGGCACCTGGACCGACGACGGCCACCGGAAGTTCTCCTTCCGGATATCGGAGCCGATGATCGACACCGACGGGACCTACACCGGCCGGATCGAGATCAGCCAGGACGCCGTCCGGCACGGGAGCGCGTTCACCGGCACCGGAGAATCCCACGTGTATGACGCGAACGACGACCTCATGCGCAGCGTGGCGGTCGACTTGCGCGCGGAACGGGTTCCGGCGAGGCCGGAGACGGGCGCGGGCCCCGTACCGGGCAGTTGACGCCCGTGGCCCGACCCGTGACGCCTTTGGCCCGCCCCGCCCGTTCACCCGTCCGTTCACCCGTCCGGGCTTGCCGCCGCCCCGCTCCACGGGCGTACCGTGACAGCACGACCTTCCGGCGGGGGTAGTCATGAACAGCGCATCCGGGACAGGCATGGGCGACCGCATCGCACGGCTGCGCCTGAGACGGAGCATGACGCAGGAGCAGCTGGCCGGGCGGGCCCACCTCTCCGTGGACGTCGTGCGCAAGCTGGAGCAGGGCAGGCGGCTGACCGCCCGGCTGTCCACCATCAACGCCCTGGCCAGAGCGCTGGACACCGAACCGTCCCACCTCGTCGGCCAGCCCTCCACCTTCGAGACGCCCAGCGCCTCGAACGACCTGCCCTCGGTCCTGGCGCTGCGCCAGGCCGTGTCCCCGGTCACCGACCTGCTCGGCGGAGAGACCGACGTGGAAGATCCGCCGAGCATCACCCGACTGCGCGCCTCCCTGCACTCCACCAGCGCGATCCGGCGAGAGGGACGCGTCGGCGAGATCGGGGCCCTGCTGCCCCAGCTCATCCGGGACGCCCGCATCGCGGCGCACGCTCACAGCGGCAGCGACGCCGCCGCCGCGAACTCCGTGCTCGCCGTCGCCTACCAGGTCGCGGCCACCACGCTCACCGCGCTCGGCAAGGAGGACGCCGCGTTCACCGCGATGGAACGCTCGATCGCGGCGATCCGGCAGTGCGACGACCCGAACCTGGAGTCGCTGGCCGCCTCCACCCTGAGCTGGGTCCTCACCAAGCAGGGCCGCCTGGCGGACGCCGAACGGGTCGCGCTCGCCCGCGCGGAGAAAATCGAACCGGGGTTCCGGTCCTCGCCCGACGAACTCGCCCTGTGGGGAGTCCTCCTGCTCCGGGCAGCCACCGCCGCCGTGCGGCAGGAGAAGCAGGCAGCGGTGAAGGACCTGCTGAAGCTGGCGACGGCTGCGGCGGCCGGGATGGGCGAGGACCGGTTGGTGTACTCCACACCGTTCGGCCCGACCAACGCCGGGATCGCGAAGGTCAACTTCCTGGTGGAGATGGCGAAAAACGACGAGGCGATCATCGCCGCCCGCGCCGTCCCCGACCTGGCCTCACTGCCCCCGACCTGGCGTGCCCGCTTCCAGGTGGACCGCGCCCTGGCCTACAACGAGCTCGGGAACAACAGCTTCGCGACGCGCGCCCTGCTGGCCGCGGAGCGGGACGCGCCGGAGTGGATGCGGTACCACTCGACATCGCGACGGCTCGTAGAGGAACTGCGCGGCCACGCCTCCCGAAGGGACGCCCCGGTCATCGCACTCGCCGACCGCCTCGGCGTGGCGGGGTAGCGGGATGGGGTAGGACACCGCGCCCTACCCCCCACGCGTACCCGGACGCCCCGCCCCTGGGCCACCGGCGCCCGCGTATCTAGCGTGATCCGCACGACGCGACGCCGACCGCCGCTCCCCGGCCCCCACCGGAACCCGGTCGACGCCGCACCCACGCAGATCCCGCAGGAGCCACGACGATGACCACCAGCACGGGCGCTGCCGCCGGCACCACCGCCACCGACCAACGCCTCACCCTCGACCGGGACACCATCCAGAAATCCATCGGCCACGGCCTCGCCGAACGCAGCGCCCCCCTCCGCATCGAAGAACTCGCCCAGCTGGAACAACTGCTGCGCGGCCACATCCACCTGCTCCTCCCCGACGTCGACGCGAAGGTCGACCGCCTGTGGCACGGCGGCACAGAGTGGTACCGGCGCCGCGCCCGCCTCGACGGCATCCGCCGCCAGGTCGACCAGGGCCTCGGCCCCGGCCTGCTCTCCGCGCAGCTCCAGATCCACCAGCTCGCCCGGGACTGCCGCTGGCTCCTCAGCGAGACCCCGCCGCCAACCCCCTGAGCCGACGGCCGCCACGCGCCCCCGCCGGACCCCCTCACCGACGTGGACTGTCAGTCCGGGCTCCTGGACTGACCCGGCCGCCACGAGAGGAACCACGCCCATGCGCCCCACAAGATTCCTGCCCTTCGCCCTTGACCTGGCCGAACAGAGTCCGGAGGCGGGTAGCGCGATGACGCTGCGGGAGGCTGGCGACAACAAGCACACGGCCGGTCTCACCGTGAAGCCGGCCGGGGCAGAGGCGCGGTTCCAGTTCGTCGCACAGAGCGCCAACGGTGACAACTACGACCAGACGGAACTCCCCGTCGAGGGCGAACCGATCTCGCCGGAGGCCGTCTCGGACGGCGGGACACCGGCTGAACGCTGGCTCGCCGAGCTGCTCGGGGCGTCGCGCAACGCGGAGATCATGCGGGTGGAGATCTGGTCCGTACGCGAGGGCGACAACGGCCACCCCGGCGTGACCACCCACTTCCACTCCGGCGCGCGGGTCTTCGCCCGGGTGCTGTAGGCGCGGCGTCCCGGCGGGGTGCCCCACGCCTCAGGACGGCGGACGGACTGTCGGGTCGCGCCCCTGTCAGACGCGTACGTCCCGCTGCTGCACTTCCTTGAGTACCGCCGCCACGGCAACAAAGTCGTTGTCCACGTGAAGCACGGTGTGCCCGTGGTGCATCGCTGTCGCGCACACCAGGAGATCGATAGCGCCGGCGGCGCGGTGCTGCCCGCGTTGAGTGAGTTTGTACTGAGCGGTGTCGACCCAGCGCCACGCGTTCTTCGGGACTGGCGAGAGCTCACACAGGGCATCCAACTCCTCGGCGAGCTCGTCCCGGTGAGCCGGGCTGGTGGCCGAGTAGAGGAACTCCGCCCTCGTGGGCTCACAGACATGGAACACGCCGGCGGCGATGTGCCCTTCCCATGGCCGCAAGGCCCCAGGCGTACGGAACAGGTGCCACAGAGCCGACGTGTCGAGGAGATACGTGATCATTCGAAAGCCGCCCGCCGCGCGCGCTTTGCAGCGTCATGCGCGGCCGCCGCAGCCTCGAACTCGCCTCGCTCGCCCCGCGCGGCCAGCTTCTCCGCCGCCTCAAGCCTCTTGATACGGGCAACGTAGTCCCGCAGGGCCGCGTTGACGGTCTCCTTCTTCGTGGACGCGCCCATCAAGCGCATCGCCTCAGCCAGCGCCTCGTCATCGAGGTCGACCTGGGTAACGGACATATTGACCACCACATCCCGAGTCCATGATGTACATAACCAAGATACATCACCAACATTCACCGCGCGGAACCCTTCGAGCAAGATCGACACATGCACGGGATCGCCGGACGCATCCGAGACCCGCGAGCTCCGCCGACTGCGGGCGATAGTCGCCCGTTCGCGATCACACTCACGCGATACGCAGCTCATCCGGCATGCGCAATATTTCGGACGCGCCGCGTCCACTGGATCTTGGCCTGGGGCTAAAACGAGGGCCGCCACGGCTTCCGGGCTTGATGCGTTCTCAGCGAAGGCAGGCCCTGCCGCTAGAGCGTGTTGCGACAGATCAGATCGGGCGGCCTGATCCATCCGAGGCGTCACCCGGATGGCCCGCACCGCCGGCGTCAGCCTGACCGCCACCGCAGTCACCCGGCAGCGCCGTTGCGATCTCTTCCAGCGTCGCCTCCCTCGTCCTTCTCCGCGAGCAGCGCCGATCACCTCGGCCTGCCGCACCGCGATATCCCACCGCTGGGCGGGCGCGGCCAGCACACCGCGCTCGGCCACCGGTGCATCCGCCATCCGGAAGCCCTCGGCCGTGCACGCGACTGCAGACATTCCGGGGCTTTCCTTTGATCCTGCCCTGGGCATGGGGCCGGTTTCCTGACGATTCCCACCCCACACCAAGGCATTACACAGAGCTGCTTGTCGTTTCACCACAGCTTTGGGAGTGCAGGGCCAGGGCGCACGCACCGGTCACCCGAATAAGTGATTTTATGACGCAATGTCTAAGAATTGCCACTAAGTACTAGTTTTCCTATCCCTATGCTGCTTAATGGTCTCGTCGGCGCACGAGGGGACTTCGGTGGGAGCTGCCAGCTCTGGATGCGCCTGGGCGGCTCGAACCTCGTGGTCGACCCACGACACGCCTTGGGAAAGAAGGCAATGAGATGGTGCTCGCCCGTTGTTCTCGTAGCTGGCTCATGACCGCTGGGGCCATCGCCGTCGCCCTGCCCGCCACAGCCGCCTGGCCGACGGCGCCCGCAAGCGCCGCCCCCGGCCGGACGGTCGACCTCAGCCTGAGCGCGGACAGCCCGAGCCTGGCGCCCGGACACACCGGAGCCCAACGGCTGACCATCCGCAACCGGGGTCCCAACGCGGTTGCCGGGAAGGTGCAGGTCACCTACGTCACGCCGTTCTACATCAACATCAACCACTCCGCGCCGCTGCCGGCCGGCTGCACCATGCGGCTGACCAAGCCGGATCCCACCATCCCTGAGGTGGTCAGCTGCAAGCTCAACAAGAAGATCCCGGCAGGCGGCAAGGCCACACTCGATATGCCCCTGTCGGTCACCAAGCGGGCCCGATTCGTCGGCCCGGACCAGGGCTCGGCGATGGTCGCGCCGCTCGGCGGCCAGACCGACCCGGACCTGACCGGCAATGCGATCATCACGTTCGCCGATGTCGCTCCGCCGTCCCCGGCGCTGGCGCCAGGCGCCAACAAGGTGAACCTCTGGCTCAGCCACGATGTGCCGACGCTGGCGAACCCGAAGGCCGGCCCGATCGGCCCGGACAGCACCGTGACCTTCACCTACGGGAACCAGGGCCCGAAGCCGATGCGGCAGGCTGCCCGACTCACCTTCGTCACACCCTTCTACACCAACCTCACCCGACTGCCGCAGGGCTGCGCCTACCAACTGCAGGACAAGGACCCGCTGATCCCCGAGGTCATCACCTGCGACGTGCAGCCACTGTCCGTCGACAGCGTGGGCAAGCTGCCCGTGCCCGTGTCCATGGTCGCGGGCGCGCCTAGGGGCCACATCTACAGCCAGGCTCTGATCGCCCCCGCCACGACCACCGACGCCGACACCGACCAGATCGACAACCTCGACGCCCCCGGCGTGCTGAACATCACCGCGAAGAACTGACTGACTTGTTCGCGTCGTGTCGGCGTACTCAGGTCGTGTCCGGCTCTGACCGGAAGATAGATCATCAGCCGGGCAGGCGGCAGCGTCCGGGCGCACAGCCGCCCGGACGGATCTGTGCGCGGTACCAAAACAGCGACCACGACATCTATCGGTTCAAGGGCATCAGCGCGTGCGTTACAACTGCCGCACCGGGAAGGCGTGTCGGGGCGCTGTGCGCTCCGCCCTGGCCGGAGTCAGCCTCACCGGCTCACGGTTCCGCGCAGATCATCGAGATCGCCTACCGGCAGTACGACGAAACCCCGAAGCAGGACGGGCGTCCCGCCGTCTGACCTGCGTCCCGAATGTGTCCTGCCGATCATGAAATCATGATCGAACTGGGGCCGCCAAGATCGCCCCGCCACTGCCCCCGACCAGCTAAAACCCTGGTCAGAACGATTCTGCACCGAGAGCCAGCGGTGGGGCGGGTGGGACTCGAACCCACGACCGACGGATTATGAGTCCGCTGCTCTAACCGGCTGAGCTACCGCCCCGTAACGGCGCGGCGCGCACATATGTACGCGCCGACTGCCGCAGCATAGCTGCTCATACGATCTGCCGCCCGTACGGGTGGCAGACCCTTCGGGTGGAGGACTTCGATCACCCGGCGGGTGGTTCCAGGACATACGAAAAAGGACCCCGCCCGGGGTCCTTTTTCCGCTGCTCCCCCGACTGGACTCGAACCAGTAACCCTCCGGTTAACAGCCGAATGCTCTGCCAATTGAGCTACAGGGGACTGCGCTCCCCCGACTGGACTCGAACCAGTAACCTGCCGGTTAACAGCCGGCTGCTCTGCCAATTGAGCTACAGGGGATTGCTCTGTGTGCCTCGAAAACGCCTCCTCCGGATGGCCCGGACGGCGCGTTTTCGCTGCGACACATACATTAGCGCAAGCAGGGGGGTGCTCCGCCAATCGGTATGCCCTGTGGGTGATCTCCGATCCACGGGGGTAGGCGGGGCAGCACAACCCCAGCGGTCCGAAGCGAGGGAAGGGTGGAGCGATGCGTTACCGGCTGACGTTCATGACCGGAGTAGTTGTCGGGTACGTGCTCGGTTCGCGGGCAGGGCGGGAGCGCTACGAGCAGATCAGGAAGACCGCTCAGCGGGTCGCTCAGAATCCCGCCGTCCGCAACACCGCCGAGTCCGCCGCGCAGAGTGGCCGGCAGGCCGCCGTCAAGGCCTTCGACACCGTCTCCACCAAGGTCGGCGACCGGATGCCGGACTCGCTCACGGAGCGGGTCCGCTCGCTGCGTGAGCAGCGCGGGCCGACCGAGGACGAGTGGGGCACGAGCAACACCTAGCATCCACGGCCGGTCCTGGCCCGTCGGCCGCGGGCCCGGACCGGCTGGCGTCGTGGTCAGGTCCCCGGTAGGGCATTATCGCCGCATGGGGATAGTCGCCGGATTGGACAGTTCGTCCGAATTCACACGCATCGTGGTCTGTGACGCGGACACGGGCGCCGTCATCAGGCAGGGGTACGCCGCGCATCCGTCCGAAGGCGGCGCTCCGGCGGGCGGCAGGCGTACCGAAATCGACCCGCAGGCCTGGCTGGTATCCCTCGGCGAGGCGGCTGCCGGGGGGCTGCTGGAAGGCGTCCAGGCCATCGGGGTCTCGGCGCAGCAGAACGGTCTGCTGGCGCTCGACGCGGACGGCGAGCTGGTACGCCCCGCGATCCTCGGCAACGACAAGCGGGCGCAGGCCGCTGCGGCCGACCTCATCGACGGCCTGGGCGGTCGCACTGCGTGGGCCGAGGCCGTCGGGTGCGTACCGCAGGCCTCGCAGCCGGTGGCCAAGCTGCGCTGGCTGGCCCGCAACGAACCCGACACCGCCCGGCGCATCGCCGGAATCCTTCAGCCGCACGACTGGCTGGTGTGGCAGCTGCTGGGGCGGCCCGCCCGGCGGACCACCGACCGGGGCGGCGCCTCCGGCACCGGTTTCTGGTCGCCGGCGAGTGGCGCGTACCGATCGGACCTGGTCGAGCTGGCGCTCGGGCACCGGGTGGCGCTGCCCGACGTCCTCGCGCCCGCCGAGCCGGCCGGGCACACGCCGGAGGGCCTGCTGATCTCCGCGGGCACCGGCGAGACCATGGCGGCGGCCTTCGGGCTGGGGGTCGGCCCGGGTGACGCGGTGGTGTCGCTGGGGGCGAGCGGGTCCGTCTTCGGGGTGCATCACGAGGCGCTCACCGACCCGTCCGGCACGATCACCTCCTTCGCGGACGCCACCGGGATGCATCTGCCGGTCGTGCACACGCTCAACGCGGTTCGGGCGCTGCGCGGCACGGCGGATCTGCTGAGCACGGGCCTCGACGGGCTGTCCGAGCTCGCGCTGGCCTCGTCGCCCGGCTCGTACGGGCTCGTCCTGCTGCCCTACCTGGAGGGCGAGCGGACCCCGCAACTGCCGCACACCGCGGGCACGCTGTCCGGGCTGCGGCGCGAGAGCATGAAGCCGGAGCACCTGGCGCGGGCCGCGTTCGAGGGGATGCTGTGCGGGCTCGCGGACGCGCTGGACGTGCTGCGCGGACGCGGGGTCTCCGTACGGCGGGTGTTTTTGCTGGGAGCCGCGGCCGAACTGCCCGCCGTCCAGGCGATCGCACCCGCGCTCTTCGGGACGCAGGTCGTGGTGCCGCAGCCCGCGGACTACGCGGCGCTGGGCGCGGCCCGGCAGGCCGCGTGGTCGCTGGGCGCGTTCCGCGGCTCGCTGTCGCCGCACGAGCCGCCACGCTGGCCCTCGGCGGCCAGCCAGGTCTTCGAGCCGGGTGAGGACTTGGCGGTGGGGCAGGCGGTGCGCCAGCAGTACGTGGCGGTGCGCGAGGAGATCCACCCTGGCGCGTTCCAGCACAGCTGATCGCGTTCCAGCACAGCTGATCGACGGGTGGCGGCGGGCGCGGCGGTCTTTCCGGGCAGGCGGCTCTTCCGGGCAGGCGGCGTCGGCCTCAGTCGAGGTAGCCGCGCAGCTGGTCGGCGAAGGCGTGGTCGCGCAGCTTGTTGAGGGTCTTGGACTCGATCTGGCGGATGCGTTCGCGGGTGACGCCGAAGATCCGGCCGATCTCCTCCAGCGTGCGCGGGCGGCCGTCGGCGAGGCCGTAGCGGAGCTGGACCACCTTGCGCTCGCGCTCGCCGAGGGTGGAGAGCACCGCCTCCAGGTGCTCGCGCAGCAGCAGGAAGGCGGCGGATTCGACGGGTGAGGTCGCGTCGCCGTCCTCGATGAGGTCGCCGAGCGCGACGTCGTCCTCCTCGCCGACGGGCGCGTGCAGCGACACCGGTTCCTGGGCGAGGCGCAGCACTTCGCTGACCCGCTCCTGGGTGAGGTCGAGGTGGGCCGCGACCTCCTCGGGGGTGGGTTCGTAGCCGCGCTCCTGGAGCATCCGGCGCTGGACGCGGACCACCCGGTTGATCAGTTCGACGACATGCACCGGGACCCGGATCGTGCGGGCCTGGTCGGCCAGCGCCCGTGACATGGCCTGGCGGATCCACCAGGTCGCGTACGTCGAGAACTTGTAGCCGCGGGCGTAGTCGAACTTCTCCACGGCGCGGATGAGGCCGAGGTTGCCCTCCTGGACCAGGTCGAGCATGGTCAGGCCGCGGCCGACGTAGCGCTTGGCCACCGAGACGACGAGGCGCAGGTTGGCCTCGATCAGCCGGCGCTTGGCCATCCGGCCGAGGACCACCAACTTATCGAGATCAAGGGCGAGTTGGGAGTCCAGGTCGTGGGACCTGGCGAGCTTCTCCTCGGCGAACAGGCCCGCCTCGACGCGGCGCGCGAGGTCGACCTCCTCGGCGGCGGTGAGCAGCGGGATACGGCCGATCTCGCGCAGGTACTGGCGGAACAGGTCGGAGGACGGCCCGCTGTTGTCGGCGCGGGCGGCGGCCCGGGCCGAGCGCTCGGCCCGGTCGGCTCGCTCGTCCTGGTCGTCCCGGTCGGCCTGGTCGGGCGCGTCCGAGGGGCCGGGGCGGGCGGAGCCGTCGGAAGCAACCGGTCGGTCGGAAGCGTCAGCACGGCCGGAAGCGTCAGGTCGGTCCGCGAGGGTCGGTCCCCCGGGCTGCTCGGAGCGGCCCGATCGGTCCGTGGCGGCGCCCTCGGGAGGCTCGTCCGCATCCGGGAGGTCTCCCGAGGGCTCCTCCCCCGCCGGTTTCTTCGCACGCTTCGCGGGTTTCGCACGCTTCGCCTTCGAGGGCCCCGCCGGGGCGGGGCCGCTGGTCGCGACATCGGTGGATGCCTCGGCGGCGGGCGGATCAGCCGTCGTGGCCCCGGGCTCCGGATGGCGCGTGGAGCGGGTCTGGGGCGGCATCGTGAGGGCCGTTCCGGTCAGGGTCCGGGTCTGCACGGGGGCGACCTCCAGGGTGATCGCTGCCGGTTCGGGGACGACGCGCGGCAGCGGAGCGGTTGCGGCCGAGCCGCCGTCCGTTCCGTACTTTGTGGAGCGGACCGACGGGGGAATCCGGCCCCAACCGACCAGACCCGCCGCGCTCCGAGGACTCAGGCACCGGAAACCAGTGTGGGGTACGACACACGCCCGCCACGAGGGGCGTGCGGGCACTTTCTGGGCCTGTCCGTGACCGGACGACTACCTGACGCATATGCCAGGGCCCGCTTCGGTGACCGCGCGGGGGCCGCGCTGCGGCAGGGCGGTGCAGGTGCGGCGGCTGGGGTGAATGCGCGGGATGGGCGGCGCGGCGGTCGCGGGGCAGGCGGCAGACCGGGGGCGGGGTTCCGTACGGGCGTCAGGCGGTGCCGGACAGGCGGCTGCGGACAGCGGCCGGTCCGCCGGCGGGACAGCGGGTGGACGGGTGCCGAGCGGGCGGCGCACGACCGTGTACGGGCAGCCGCACCGAAAAACCGCCGGGCGGCCGGAGCGGGGCCAAGGGCGCGGGGCGCGGCCAGAGCGCCCCCGCGCCGCCTTCGAGGAGCGAACATCCCGTACTGCTGGAGCGCCCACAGTTCCGGGGGCTGCCGGAACGATCCTGGGGGCGCGCTGCTGTCAGAGCGCCCCCGCGCCGCCTTCGAGGAGCGAGCGTCCGTACTGCTGGAGCGCCCACAGTTCGCTCTGCACGGCAGCGATCTCACCCGCTTCCGGCTGCGAGCCGATCCTGAGCATGCTCGCCTGTACCTCGGCGACCCGGCGCTCGACCGCCCGCAAGCGCACGGAGACCAACTGCACGCCCGCGTACACCTCGTCGACGGTCCGGCGGTGGATCGGCTCGACCGTCAGCTCGGTGACCAGGCTGCGGACGCTGTCGTTGGGCGCGGAGTCCCGGACCTGGGCGATGTAGTCGTCGGGGGCCTCGGTCGCCCCGCCCGCCTCCTCGATCGCGCGGCGCACGGCTGCGTACGGCGGGGCGGTGAACTCGTCCTCGCCGTAGGCATCGAAGGCAGGGGAGACCAGATGCGGGTGCTGGAGGGCGAGCTTGAGCAGCTCGCGCTCGACGCGGTGGGCCGGGCTGCGCAGGTCGAGCCGGGGGCCGCTCGGGGGCGGCGGGCCGAGCGGCTGCACCGGCGTCTGCCGCGGTCCCTGGCCCTGCCCCGGATTCATGCGGCCCGCGGAGGAGCCGCCGCGCTTGCCGTTCTCCCGGTGCCGGCGGGCGAGCTGGTCGACCCGCTTGACGGCGAACTCCACGTCGAGGATGCCGAGCATGCCCGCGACCTGCACCGCGTAGTCGCGCTGGATCGTGTTGTCCTTGATCCCGGCGACGATCGGAGCGGCCTCTTCCAGGGCGGCCGCCCGGCCCTCGGCGGTGTCGAGGTTGTGCTTGGCGATGACGCTGCGGATCGCGAACTCGAAGAGCGGCGAGGAGCGCTCCACCAGATTGCGCACCGCCTCGTCGCCCTCGGCCAGCCGCAGGTCGCAGGGGTCCATGCCGCTGGGGCTGATGGCGATGGTAGTGCGGGCCGCGAACTTCTGGTCGTCCTCGAAGGCGCGGAGCGCGGCGCGCTGCCCGGCCGCGTCGCCGTCGAAGGTGAAGACGACCTGCGAGCTGGAGTTGTCCATCAGCAGCCGGCGCAGGATCTTGATGTGGTCGAGGGCGAAGGCGGTGCCGCAGGTGGCGATGGCGGTGGTGACCCCGGCGAGGTGGCAGGCCATGACGTCGGTGTAGCCCTCGACGACGACGGCGCGGCTGGCCTTCGCGATGTCCTTCTTGGCGAGGTCGATGCCGTACAGGACCTGCGACTTCTTGTAGAGCGGGGTCTCGGGGGTGTTGAGGTACTTGGGGCCGTTGTCGTCGTCGCGGAGCTTGCGGGCGCCGAAGCCGATGACATCGCCGGTGATGTCGCGGATCGGCCACATCAGCCTGCCGCGGAACCGGTCGATGGGGCCGCGACGGCCCTCCTGGGCGACGCCGGAGAGCAGCAGCTCCTTGTCGCTGAACCCCTTGCCCCGCAGGAAGCGGATCAGGTGATCCCAGCCGGCCGGGGAGTAGCCGACGCCGAAGTGCGCTGCGGCGGCCTGGTCGAAGCCGCGCTCGGCCAGGAACTTCCTGCCGATCTCGGCCTCGGCGCTGTCCAGCTGTTCCACGTAGAACTGCGCGGCGGCTTTGTGGGCCTCGACGAGGCGGGTGCGCTCACCCTGCTGGCGGCCGGGGTTGTAGCCGCCCTCCTCGTAGCGGAGGGTGATGCCGGCCTGGGAGGCGAGCCGCTCGATCGTCTCGGAGAAAGAGAGGTGGTCGATCTTCATCACGAAGTCGACCGTGTCGCCGCCCTCCTGGCAGCCGAAGCAGTAGAAGAGGCCCTTGCTGGGGCTGACCTGGAAGGACGGGCTCTTCTCGTCATGGAAGGGGCAGAGGCCCTTGAAGTTGCCGCCGCCGCCGTTGCGGAGCTGGAGATATTCGGACACGACAGCGTCGATCGGGACCGCGTCCCGGACCGTCTTCACATCGTCATCATTGATCCTGCCTGCCACGCGGGAAGTCTACGGCCAGGGTCGGACAACCTCGGCCGGATCTCCCGCCGCCGACCGGCGACCGGGCGAGCGAACGGCCGGTTTCCGGGGCGAGGGGCCGTTGCGGGGCCGGCGCGGGGCCGCCGCGAGGGCTCGCGGTGGGGGATCTCACTCCTCGGGGATCTCACTCGCCAGGGATCTCACTCACCGGGATCTCACTCACTCGCGAGAACCTTCACGAATCGCAAATGCGGCCCGGACTCCAGCACGAATTCGTCTCCGACCACGGTGAAGCCCTCGCGCGCGTAGAAGGCCGCGGCGGAGACCCTGCCGTTGCACCAGACGAGCCCGACGCCGCGTTTGGCCAGCTCCTCCAGCCCCGCTTCGAGGACGGTGTGCCCGAAGCCGAGCCCGCGCGCCTCCGGGGCGCTGGCCAGGCCGCGGAAGCGGTGGCCGGGCCCTGGCCCTGGAACGACGCCGGCGCCCGGCGGGGGACCGGGGAAGGGGACAGCGAACGGTCCCGGGAAGGGGTCGGGGAAGAAGGTGACGCAGGCCGCCACCGTCCCCCGCTCGTCGTACGCGGCGACATGGAACGTGTCCAGGTCGGAGTCCTCCGTGAAGACGGCGCTCTCGCGCGGCAGACCCGCGCGCAGCACCTCCCAGCGCAGGTCGAAGATCTCCGACACCGGCACGACTGCTGTGGGAATCGCCATACGGCCGACGCTACGCCAGCAGCGACTGGAGCGGCACGGCCGGATCGGCGAGGTCGTGCGGGTCGAGCACGACGCGCGAGCGGATCAGCTGCTGGATCTGCTCGGTGACGTCCCAGACGTTGACGTTCATGCCCGCGAGCAGCCGTCCCTCGCTGAGCCAGAAGGCGATGAACTCGCGCTTGCCGACGTCACCCCGGCAGACCACCTGGTCGTACGAGCCTGGGGGCGCGTAGCCGGAGTATTCGAGCCCCACGTCGTACTGGTCGGAGAAGAAGTACGGGATGCGGTCGTACGACACCTCCTTGCCCAGCATGGCGCGGGCCGCGGCCGGGCCGCCGTTGAGCGCGTTCGCCCAGTGCTCGACCCGCAGCCGGGCGCCGCCCAGCAGCGGGTGCTCGGCGGCGGCCACGTCCCCGGCCGCGTAGATGTCCGGGTCGTTGGTGCGCAGCGAGGCGTCCACGGCGATGCCGCCGCCGGGGGTGCCGTCCGTACGGTCCGCCAGGTCGAGGCCGGCGGCCTCGGCGAGGGCGGTGCGCGGCGCGGCGCCGATGGCGGCCAGTACGTCGTGGGCCGGGTGCTCCTCGCCGTCGTCGGTGCGCACGGCCAGCACCATGCCGTTCTGGCCGATGATCTCCTCGAACCCGGCGCCGAAGTGGAAGCGGACGCCGTGCTCGCGGTGCAGGTCGGCGAAGAGGCCGCCCAGCTCTGGGCCGAGCACCCGGTGCAGCGGCGTCGGCTCGGGTTCGACGACGGTCACCTCCGCGCCGTACGAACGCGCTGCGGCGGCGACTTCCAGGCCGATCCAGCCCGCTCCGGCGATGACCAGGTGGCCGTTGTCGCGGCCGAGGGAGGCCAGGACGCCGCGCAGCCGCTCGGCGTGGGCGAGCCGCCGCAGGTGGTGGACGCCCGCGAGGTCGGTGCCGGGGATGTCCAGCCGGCGGGGCTCGGCGCCGGTGGCGAGCAGCAGTTTGTCGTAGTGGATGCGGGTGCCGTCGCCGAGGCTGACCGCTTTGGCGGCGCGGTCGAGCTGGACGGCGGGCTGGCCGAGGTGGAGTTCGATGTCGGCCTGCGCGTACCAGCCGGGTTCGTGGACGAAGACGCTGTCGCGCTCGTCCTTGCCGTTGAGATAGCCCTTGGAGAGCGGGGGGCGCTCGTAGGGATGCTCGCGTTCGTCGCTGATCAGGATGACGCGGCCGGTGAATCCCTCCGATCGAAGGGTCTCCGCGGCTTTCGCGCCGGCGAGCCCTCCTCCGACAATGACGAACGTTTGGTGTGCGTCGACCACTTGATGCCTCCTTCTGCTGCGCCTGACATGCTCGGCTCTGTCGTGCGGTGTCGCGGTGTCGCGCCGCTGCCGTGCTGCGGTGTTGCCGTGTCGCTCTGTCGTGCGGTGTTGCGGTCGCGGCCTGCTGTGCCGTGTTCCGGCGTGCTCCCCCGTCGTGCCGCTTCCTTGCTGTTCGCTGTTCGCTGTTCGCTGTTGCTGTTTCCTGTGCTGTGCCCACTGCTGTGCCGCTTTACCGGCCGTGCGCCCTCCGCTGACTGGCCGTGATGTCGGTGACGGGCGTCCGGCCGGCCGTTCCCCGGTCGCGTGTGCGATCGCGTGTGCGGTCACCCGGCGGTGCTTGCGGCTGCGTTCGCAGCGGTGTCCGACTGTCCCTCCGGCATGTCCCCCGGTCGGATCTCCACAGGGAGCGTCCCGCACGGAGCGTGATGCGGGAAGAGGGTCGTCCCTCGTCCGGGTCAGCGCGGGCGCGTGCCGACGGGCGTCGGCCGCTGCCTGTGACCCCGCTGGGGGCGCTACCGGGGACCGAGCCGGGGGCGGTGACCGCGGGCGCCGACGGCACGCGCGGTCACCGCGGTCACCGCGGTCAACACCGCGCGGCGGTCAGGCGCTGGTGCAGGGAGCGGGCCGAGGCGTCCGTGAGGGCAGCGATCTGGTCGACGATCGCGCGCAGCCGCCCCGACTCGTCCGACGCCGTCGTGAACAGCGACCGGAACTGCGGGTCGAGGCCCTCGGGAGCGCGCGCGATCAGCGCCTCCGACAACTCCTGCAACACGATGCGCTGATCAGCCCTGACCCGCCCCTGCTCGGCCCGCTGCATCACATAGCGGTCCGCGACCGACTTGAGGACAGCGCATTCCAGCCGAGTCTCGTACGGGACGACCAGTTCGGCCCCGTACCGGGTCAGCGGGCCACCGCCGAACGCGGCACGGGTCGCCGACTCGGCGGCCAGGCAGAAGCGGCCGATCAGCTGGCTCGTCGCGTTCTTCAGCCGGGCCTGGGCGACGGCCGAGCCGTCGTAGCCGTGCGGCCACCACTCCTGGTCGAGGAGGCGTTCGAGGGCCGCGTCCAGCTCGTCGTCCTCGGCCCCCTGCGCGTAGCGGTCGCTGGCGACGGCGAAGATCTCACGCCGCTCGGGTTCGGCGAGCAGCAGATTGGGGTCGAGGTGGCCGGCGTGCAGCCCGTCCTCGACGTCGTGGACGGAGTAGGCGACGTCGTCGGCCCAGTCCATGACCTGCGCCTCGAAGCAGCGCCGGCCCGCCGGGACGCCGGGGACGCCTTGCCGCAGCCAGTCGAAGACGGGCAGGTCGTCCTCGTAGACGCCGAACTTCGGCGACTTGGGGTCGGTGGGGTGGCCGCCGCGCGCCCAGGGGTATTTGGTGGCGGCGTCGAGCGCGGCGCGCGTCAGATTGAGGCCGAAACTGACCTGATCCCCGGTCGCCGCGTCCGTCACGAACGACTTCGGCTCCAGCCGGGCGAGCAGCCGCAACGACTGCGCGTTGCCCTCGAACCCGCCGCAGGGCTCGGCGACCTCGTTGAGCACCTGCTCGCCGTTGTGCCCGAACGGCGGGTGGCCCAGGTCGTGCGCGAGGCAGGCGACCTCCACCAGGTCCGGGTCGCAGCCGCGCGCCGCGCCCAGCTCCCGGCCGACCTGGGCGCATTCGAGCGAGTGCGTCAGGCGGGTGCGCGGGCTGGCGTCCCAGGCATGCCCGGTCGTGCCCGGCGTCACCACCTGCGTCTTGCCTGCCAGCCTGCGCAGCGCGGCGGAGTGCAGCACCCTCGCGCGATCACGTTGGAAAGCGGTGCGGCCCGGTCGTTTGTCGGGCTCGGGCGCCCGGCGCTCGGTGGCGCTCACGTCGTAATCGGCCACGCCGGAGACGGGCGGCTCGGAGGTGTGTGCGGTGCCGTTCATACACCGACGGTAACCGCCCGGTGCGACAGTGCGGCCGGGGCGGTGCCGCCGAGCGCCTGCTCGTACCGGTGGAGCAGCAGCCGGGCCATCGCGGGGTGCGCGCCCAGCGGGGCCGCTGCGATCCCCGGCGCCGCCGCCGCGCTCTGGCCCGCGAAGCGGCCCGGGGCTGCGAAGTAGGAGGCCAGCGCGATCAGCCGGCGCTCGCAGCCGCGGGCTTCGAGCGCGGCCACCGCGGCGACGACGCTCGGCCCGCCCGCCGCGGCGTAGCCGGGCAGCACCGGCAGCCCGCCCAGCCTGGCGCTGAGCAGCGCGGCCGTACGTTCCGTATCGGCGGCCGAGTCGGGGTCGCGGGAGCCTGCGGCGGCGAGCACGACGGCGTGCGCTGCGCCCTGCCCGGCGTGCGCGGCGCGTCCGAGGGCGCGCGTGCTCGTGTCCGCGCCCATGTCCGCGCCGATGCCCGCGCTCAGGCCCGCTTCCGTGAGGCGGGCGTGCAGGGCCTCGGCGAGCAGCGGGTGCGGGCCGAGCGGGGCGGCGATACGGGCCCGCAGATGCGAGGCGGCGGCGAGGGCCGCCGGGAGGTCGCGCTTGACGTGACAGCCGCGGCCGAGCAGCAGCGGGACCAGTACGGCTTCACCGCGCAGCGCCGCGAGGGTATCGGGCAGCAGCGGTTCGTTCAGCTCGATGTGGCCGAGCCGTACGGGCAGGTCCGGGCGGAGCGCGCGGACCCGGTCCAGCAGGGCGCGCACGGTGCGCAGCGCCTCGGGGTCGCGGCTGCCGTGCGCCACCGCGACGAGGGTGGGGGGCGGGGTCGGGGGTTGCGCGGCGCGGGAGGCGCGGGAGGTGGAGGCGCGCGGGGTGGGGGCTCGGGAGCCGGCGACGCGCGGGGTGTGCGCGGCGGACACGGCGCGCGACGGCTGGTGCTGGGGGCGCGCTGATTGCGCGGTACGCCCCTGTGACGCGGTGCGCGCCGGCTGGGGCACGCGCTGGGCCTGCGGCGTACGCGGTGCGCCGCGCAGCGTGAGGTGGCTGAGCCGGTCGCTGAGTTGTGCCGTGATCTCGGTCATGAGCTGCGCCGCACTGTCGAGGGGAGCCGTTCCCGGCCTGCTTGCCTTACCTGGGTTCACCGGCTGAGGTGGCTGAGCCGGCTGAGGTATCGACGCCGTCATGGAGTGAGTCTCTCCGGTCCGGGTTGCGGTCCCGTTGCGCAGACGTGACAACTGGTTTCCGCCGGTTCACGGGCGCGATCGGCCGCTGTGAGAGTGCGGCGGGGCACTCCCGGAGCGCCGGCTGGGCGCTGCCGGAGCGCTGACAGGGCACTGCGGCGGCACTGACAGAGCGAAGCTCCACTGGCAGACTGACGCGGCTCGAATGGCGCTTGGTCACATCTCATCTCACCTCCCCACCTCACCTCACCGCCCCCTACCTCCCGCGCTGAGGTGCCCGAGCGGCAGGCGTAACCGGGTAACCGGCGGGCCGTAACACGGCCGACGCACGCTGGACGGCATGCACACTCCGGCGACCGCTCCCACCCCTGCCACCGCCCCTGCCACCGCATCGGACGCGGCGGCGGCCACCGATCCCGCCACCGTCGAGACGCACTGCCCCTACTGCGCGCTCCAGTGCGGCATGGGGCTGCGGCCTGGCGGCCCGTACGGGGTCGAGGTCGTGGAGCGGCCCGCGTTCCCCGTCAACCGGGGCGCGCTCTGCGGCAAGGGCCGCACCGCGCCCGCCGTACTCTCCTCCCGGGTGCGCCTGACCGAGCCGCTGGTCCGACGCCCTGGCTCCGGCCGGCTGGAGACGGCCACCTGGGAGGAGGCCCTCGACCGCGTCGCCGAGGGGCTGGCGGGGACGGGCCGGGCGCACGGCCGGGACGCGGTCGCGGTGTTCGGCGGCGGCGGGCTGACCAACGAGAAGGCGTACGCGCTGGGGAAGTTCGCCCGGGTCGCGCTGCGCACCTCGCAGATCGACTACAACGGCCGCTTCTGCATGTCATCGGCGGCGGCGGCGCATCAGCGGGCCTTCGGGCTGGACCGCGGGCTGCCGTTCCCGCTCGCCGACGTGGGGCGTACGGGCTGTGTGATCCTCGTCGGCTCGAACCTCGCGGAGACGATGCCGCCCGCGCTGCGCTACCTCACCGAACTCCGGGAGAACGGCGGCACGCTGATCGTCATCGACCCGCGCCGCACCCGCACCGCCGAGCAGGCCGATCTGCACCTCGCGCCCCGGCCCGGCACCGATCTCGCGCTCGCGCTGGGCCTGCTGCACCTGGTGGTGGCCGAGGGGCGGGTGGACGAGGACTTCATCGCGGCCCGTACGAGCGGCTGGTCGGCGGCGCGGTCGGCCGCGATGGCGCACTGGCCGGAGCTGGTGGAGCGGATCACCGGCGTCCCGGTGCCGCAGCTGCGCGACGCCGTGCGCATGTTCTGCGACGCGGAGAGCTCCATGGTGCTCACCGCGCGCGGCCCCGAGCAGCAGTCCAAGGGCACGGACACGGTCAGCGCCTGGATCAACCTGTGCCTGGCCACCGGCCGGGCGGGCCGACCGCTGTCCGGCTACGGCTGCCTCACCGGACAGGGCAACGGCCAGGGGGGCCGCGAGCACGGCCAGAAGGCCGACCAGCTCCCCGGCTACCGCAAGCTGACCGACCCGGCGGCGCGGGCGCATGTCGCGGGCGTGTGGGGCGTCGACCCCGACGAACTTCCCGGGCCGGGGCGCAGCGCGTACGAGTTGCTGGACGCGCTCGGCGGTGACCTGCGCGCCCTGCTGGTGATGGGTTCCAACCCGGTCGTCTCGGCGCCGAACGCGGGGCGCATCGAGGACAAGCTGCGGTCGCTGGACTTCCTGGCGGTCGCGGACGTGGTCCTCTCGGAGACCGCCGCGCTGGCCGATGTCGTACTGCCCGTGACCCAGTGGGCCGAGGAGACCGGCACGACGACGAACCTGGAGGGCCGGGTGATCCTGCGCCGCAAGGCGATCGACCCGCCGCCCGGGGTCCGCACGGATCTGGAGGTGCTGCACGGCCTGGCGACGCGGCTCGGCTGCGAGAAGGGGTTCCCGACGGACCCGGAGGAGGTCTTCGAGGAGCTGCGACGGGCTTCGGCGGGCGGCCCTGCGGATTACTCGGGGATCAGTTACGGGCGGATCGTGGCGGAGGACGGCGTCTTCTGGCCGTGCCCGGAGGTGGGGGGTGCGCCGGGGGCGCGGGAGGTTCGGGGCGCGCCGGGGGCGCGGGAAGTCCCGGAGGGGGCGCGATCCGAACCGGATGTCCACCCCCGCACGCCCGACCCCGCTCCCCCTCACCCCGGCACTCCCCGGCTCTTCCTCGACCGTTTCGCGACCGCCGACGGCCGGGCCCGCTTCACCGCCGTAACCCACCGGCCCGCCGCCGAGGAGACGGATGAGCGGTACCCGGTGCTGCTGACGACGGGCCGGGTGCTGGCCCAGTACCAGTCCGGCGCCCAGACCCGCAGGGTCGACGAGCTGAACGAGGCCGCGCCGGGCCCCTTCGTCCAGCTGCACCCGCAGCTCGCGGAGCGGATCGGGGTGGCGGAGGGGGACCGGGTCGCGGTGGTCTCGCGGCGCGGCCGGGCCGTCGCGCCGGCCCGGATCAGCCGTGCGATCCGGGCGGACACGGTCTTCATGCCGTTCCACTGGGCCGGCGAGGGCCGCGCCAACACCCTCACCAACCCGGCGCTGGACCCGACGTCGCGGATGCCGGAATTCAAGGTGTGCGCGGTGCGGCTGGAACGCGGCTGATCACCTCAGTGCGCGTCCTGCGCGTCAGTGCGCGTCGACTTCCTTCAGATACACCTCGCGCGTCGCCTCGTCCAGGAACGCGGCGCGGAAGGAGTTGCGGGCCAGGGTCCGCAGGGCCGCGTCGTCCAGCCCGAGCGCGTCCCGTACAGCTGTGAAGTTGTCGTCGACGTAACCGCCGAAGTAGGCCGGGTCGTCGGAGTTGACCGTGACGAGCAGCCCGGCGTCGAGCATCGACGGCAGCGGGTGGTCCTGGAGCCGGTCGTAGACGCGCAGCCGTACGTTCGACAGCGGGCACAGAGTCAGCGGCATCTGCTCCGCGACCAGCCGCGCCACCAGCGCCTCGTCCTCCAGGCAGCGCACGCCGTGATCGATCCGGTCCACGCCGAGGATGTCCAGCGCCTCCCACACGTACGAGGGCGGGCCTTCCTCCCCCGCGTGCGCGACGCACTTCAGCCCGGCCTCCCGCGCCAGCGCGTACACCTCGCGGAACTTCGACGGCGGGTGCCCGACCTCGGCCGAGTCCAGCCCGACGGCCGTGATCCGGTCCAGGTACGGGCGCGCGGCCTCGAAGGTCTCCACGGCGGACTCGGCGCTCTCGTCCCGCAGGAAGCACATGATCAGGCGGGTGGTGATGCCGTACGTCTCCTCGGCGGCGTCCAGCGCGCGGGACAGCCCGCCGATCACCGTGCCGATGGGGACGCCGCGCGCGGTGTGCGCCTGCGGGTCGAAGAAGATCTCCGCGTGCCGGACGCCCTGCTGCCGCGCGCGGGCGAGATAGGCGTCGGCGAGTTCCGCGAAGTCGTCCTGGGTGCGGAGCACCGCCATCAGCGCGTAGTAGAGGTTCAGGAACGACTGGAGGTCGCTGAAGGAGTACGCGGCGCGCAGCTCGTCCTCGGAGGCGTACGGCAGCTCGACGCCATTGCGCCCGGCGAGCGCGAAGGCCAGCTCGGGCTCCAGGGTGCCCTCGATGTGCAGATGCAGCTCGGCCTTGGGGAGGGGGCCGGGCGTGGCTATGGGAGTGGGAGTGGGGCTGGGCACGCTGGATGACACCTGCTCTGTGTTGCGCTCTGTGTTGCGCTCTGTGTTGCGAAGGGGATCATCCACAGTAACGGGGGCGAACGGATGAGCCGGACCGGCCGCCCCCGCGACAACACCCGCCAGCCCTTCCCCGGACCGCTCCACCGCAACCAGGACGGGCCGCTACGCGTCGTAAGCAGGACAGAAGTGATCGGCGATCGACGGACGCACAGGGGCGGGGACGGACAAATGCGCACAGGACAGGCGCTGGCCAAGATACGCATCCACACCCACACCACTCACCCCCTCCGCACCATCCGCACCCGCATCCGCGTTCCCCGGACCCGGCGCGGACAGCGCCGGGCCGTGCAGGCCGTCGTCCTCGGCTGCGTGCTGGCCCTGCTGCCCGCGACCTGGATGACCGCCTCGGCCAACCCCAGGATCCGTACCGTCGCGGACGCGCCCTCCGCGCCAGTGGCGGTGGTCTTCGGCGCCGGCCTGTGGCGCGGCAAGCCGTCCCCCTACCTCGCGCACCGCCTCGACGCCGCCGCCGAGCTGTACCGGAACGGCAAGGTCCGCGCCCTGCTCGTCACCGGCGACAACAGCCGCCACGACTACGACGAGCCCGACGCGATGCGCACCTACCTCGTGGCGCGCGGCGTCCCGGACGGCCGGATCGTCAGCGACTACGCGGGCTTCGACACCTGGGACTCCTGCACCCGCGCCAAACGGATCTTCGGCGTCGACCGCGCCCTCCTGGTCAGCCAGGGCTTCCACATCCGGCGCGCGGTCGCACTGTGCGGGGCGGCGGGCATCGACGCGTACGGCGTCGGGGTCGACGCGGTCCACGACGAGACCTGGTACTTCGGCGGCGCCCGCGAGGTCGTCGCAGCGGGCAAGGCCGCCCTGGACGCGGTCACCCGCCCCGCCCCGCGGTTCCTGGGACCGCGCGAGCCGGGGCTCACGGAGGCGCTGGCGACGCGCCGCTGAAGTCAGCGCCGGGGAGGGGGCGCGACGGATGCCGGAGCCGGCGTGCGGTCGAGTTCGCACCAGACCGTCTTGCCGACGGTACGTTCCCGTACGCCCCAACGGGCCGCGAGGGTACGGACGATGAGCAGCCCGCGCCCGAACTTGTCGTCGGGCCCGGCCGCCCGTGGGCGAGGAAGTGACTCGCCGCGCGGGTCGGACACCGCGATGCGCAGAACGGCCGCGTGGAGGGTGGTCCGCACGCGGAACAGACGTCCGGGCACGCAGCCGTGCAGAACCGCGTTGGTCGCCAGCTCGGAGAGCAACAGCGCCGCGTCACCGGCGAGTTCGGGATGGCCCCACTCGACGACGGGGCGCGCGGTGCGGTGCCGGGCGAGCCGGACGCTCTTGGGGTAGGGCGTGTAGTCGAGGACATCCTCGCGCAGAGCGGGGGCGTCGGAATCCGGAAGCCCTGGGGGCTGCGGGAATTTTGGGGAGTCGTTGGGTTCTTGGGGGGGCGACCATGGTCGCTCACCTCCGGGTGCCGGGTGGGTGGCCGGTGCCCGCACGGGCGCGGTGGCGGTGGCATTGCCGCGATCCGGGCATGCGATAGCGGTGCGCTTCCGCGAATTACTTCGCTGTGCGAGCGGTGCACCACGGACAGTAGCGGGTTCACGTCGATCCATTCAACTACTCTCCGAGAAAATTACACCGGGCATAGTTGCAGGCAGACTTCACGCAGATCCAGACTGGGCACGCGAACGCGAGGGGTAGGTAACGTGACAGACGATCAGACGACCCAGGACAACCGCGTCTCAACGGTCTTGGGGCGCAGGCTGGGTGGAGAGTTGCTCACGCTGCGCACGGCAGCGGGCCTCAACCAGACGCAGGCCGCGAAGGTTCTCAGCGCTTCCACCGCGAAGATCGCCAAGCTGGAACGCGGCTGGGTTCCGGTCCGCGACCCGGACATCCGCGCCCTGTGCGAGGCGTACGGCACCGGCGACCCCGGAATCATCGGCGGACTTCTGGAACTGGCCCGGATCGACCGCGAACGCCGCAAGGCCAAGGGGTGGTGGAACGACTTCCCCGCACTCGGCGAGATGCGGGAGTACGTCGCCCTCGAAAACGTGGCGACGACCATCAGAACCTGGCAGCTCTGCCTCATCCCAGGGCTACTGCAGGCTCCCGGCTACACACGCGCCCTCGTTCAGGGGAACTCGACACAGGGGCATCCCGACCGTGGGAAACAGTTCGTGGCCACCAGGTCCGCTCGGCAGCAGCGACTCGTGGACGACCCTCCACTCACCTTGTGGGCAGTGATCCACGAGTCGGCTTTGCGGCACCTCGTGGGCGGTGCGGACACTATGCGCGAACAGTACGAGCACCTGTCCCGCGCCGCCGCGAAGACGAACATCAAGATCCAGATCCTGCCGTTCTCAGCCGGCGCTCATCTCGGCATGGGCGGTGCGTTCAACCTCCTCTCCTTCGCGACGCCGGGTGCGATGGACGTCGTGTATACAGAGACCGCCCTCGGCCAACTCTGGGTCGAGGGCGGGGACAGCGCCGCGCAATACGACGCTCTCTTCCAGAGCATCGCTCGCCGCTCCCTCAGTGAAGCGGAGTCCAAGAACCTCCTCGACGACCTCCTCAACGAGAAGTGAGACATGACGGCACTTGAGTTCCGGAAATCAAGCTTCAGCACCGGAGACCGTGAGTGCGTAGAAGTCGCCCTCAACTCGCCGCACGGCGTCGCGATACGCGACTCCAAAACCCCCGACGGCCCCACAATCCGCATCGCGCCCCACGCGTGGGGCGACTTCGGGTCAGCCGTGGCGAGCGGGCATTTCGACCGCTGAGTGATCCCGTTCGGCGGTCGCCGATCTCTATGGATTGCGGAGACTGTCGACTGTAGCCGCACCCGCTAGACGCGGCCGGGAGCGGGTTCGGGGCCCCACCCGCCGCTGGCTTCTGAAAGAAAAACATGACCCCGGAGTCTTGACAATCTCGCGGGATCGTCTGTTAGACCCGTCCAGGGCTGAACACCCCAGCGATCGCCATGCGATCCGCCGACCCCCTTACCCGCCAACCTCCGGAGGCCCCATGCAGCAGTCCTTGCCGGTCAGGCTCATCCACGTCACCGATGTCACGCGGTTCACCCCGCACATGGCGCGGATCACCTTCGGCGGAGCCGATCTCGCCGACCTCGGTCCCATCGAGCCCGATCAGCAAGTGAAGTTGTACTTCCCGCGACCGGGCCAGGCCGTGCCCGTCCTCCCCGAGCCGAACGCGGACGGTGATTTCTACGGGTGGTACCAGGAGTACAACGCGATTCCCGAAGCCGAGCGGCCCCCGATGCGGAGCTACACCATCCGCGCGCACCACCCGGAGCGCCGGCTGATCGACATCGATTTCGTACTGCACCACGACGCCGGGCCGGCGACCCGCTGGGCGCTGTCCGCGCAACCCGGCGACACGCTCGGCATGTTCGGCCCGTCGTCGTTCTTCGGCCGCCCCGTCCCCCTCGCCGAGTCGATCGGCGCGGCCGACTGGCTGTTGCTGGCCGGGGACGAGACGGCCCTGCCCGCGATGGGCTCGCTGATCGAGTCGCTGCCCGAAGCCGCCCGCGCGCTGGTGTACATCGAGGTCGGCGACGCCGCCGAGGAGCAACGGTTCGAGCTGCGGGGCGATGTGAGCGTGCGCTGGCTGCACCGGGGCGAGGTGCCGGCCGGGCACGGCACCCTGCTGGCCGACGCCGTGCGCAAAGCGCGGTTCCCGGCGGGTTCGGCGTTCGCCTGGCTCGCGGGCGAGGCCGGCACCGTGCGGGCGCTTCGCCGCCACCTCGTCGACGAACGCGGCCTGGACAAGCGGGCCGTCGAGTTCGCCGGGCACTGGCGGCTCAAGCTGAGCACGGACGACGCCCCAACGGCGGACGACCTAGCCGAGGCGCGGGAGCGGATGGCGTAAGTCTCGGCTATGGATGCCCAGATTCCGCTCAGTACCCCGTCGCCCCGTCGAGCCGCTCGCGGAGCAGGTCGGCGTGACCGTTGTGCCGGGCGTACTCGGCGACCATGAGAACCAGCACCCGGCGCAGCGAGACCGGCTCCCCGCTCGGTTTTCGGATGCCCGTCAGGTCCAAGGAGGGCGTGTTCGCGACGATCTCGCGGGATCGCTCGCACTCCGCCCGCCACATCGCGAGCGCTTCCCCCGTATCGCCGTCCAGGGTTCCGAAATCCTGATCCGGGTCGTCGTCCGAGTAGTACAGCAGCGGCACGTCCTCGCCCGCGAACTGGATGCGGAACCACCACCGTTCCACCCCGGTGAGGTGCCGCAGCAGGCCGTGCAGGCTCAGGTCCGACGGCGGTACGGGCTTCTCGGAGAGCCGCTGTGGCGGGATTCCGGCGATCTTCAGCTCGAAGGTCTCGCGATGCCAGTCGAGGAAGGCGGTCAGTGTCTCGCGCTCGCCGCCGGCCAGGGGAGGCGTCTTCCGGGGGTCGTCGGCCCACGGCTGCGAGAGGTTCTCGGGCGGGATCTCGGTCATGGCACGAGTCTGGCAGGGGGCACTGACAATCCAACGGACCGCCGGATCGCCGGAAGCCCACTTGCGCGGGCCGGTTGTGCGGGGCGGCTGCGCGGGGCAGCTGCGGCAATCGCCCGTACCGCCGGTCCGGGCCGGCCCGGGGAACTACCCGCCCCACTGGTCGTACCCGAGCTTCGCGACCAGCGTCACCACCACCACGACCAGCACCACCCGCACGAACCCGCTCCCCCGCTTGAGCGCCATCCGCGCGCCCAGCATCCCCCCGCCGAGGTTGAACACGGCCATGACGGCCGCCAATTGCCACAGCACCGTCCCCTGCGCCGTGAACGTCACCAGCGCGCCCAGGTTCGTGCAGACGTTGACGATCTTGGTGGTCGCCGAGGCCGTGACCAGGTCCATGTGCAGGATCGCGGAGAGGGCGATGACCAGGAACGTTCCGGTGCCGGGGCCTATGAGGCCGTCGTAGAAGCCGATGCCGCAGCCCGCGACGAGGATCATCGTACGGGGCGGCTGTGGGGGCGCCGGCGGTGACAACGACGACGGCAGCGGCAGCGGCAGCGGCAGCGGCCGACGATCGCCGGGGCGTGCGGGGCACGAGTCACGGGGCGCGCGTACGTAGCGCGCACGCCGAGCGCACGGGGCGGCGCATCCGCCGGATCACCGTGTCAGGGCCTCGGTCAGGGCCTCGGTCAGGGCGCGGCCTACGAGTCACCCGCCGGCCCCCTTGGCTACCCCGCCCGCCCGTCTTCTGTCCGGTTCGGGCTCACAGAGCGGGGCGGGCCGGGCTGAGGGCAGCGTTGCTTCGGGGAAACGGAGGGGATGCGGGCGGGTAACAGGGGCGTCGCACGCTTCGGAGCATGACCTCGAAGACAGAGCCGGACGGCCGTCACCGCCTTGTGGTGGTGGGCGGCGGCATGGCCGGCGCGCGGCTCGCCCAACAGCTCGCCGCGCACGCCCCTGCTCCGGAGGCGGCTGCCCCCGCTCCGGGCACTGCTTCGGACGCGACCCCGGCCATGACCGCGGGCACCGCCCCGACGGTGACGATCATCGGTGAGGAGCCGCACCCCGCCTACAACCGCGTGCTGCTCGCCGAAGTGCTCGCCGGGCGGTACGGGCCCGAGGTCATCGAGCTGCCCGAGCCCGGCGTCGCCCGGCGGCTGCGCGGGGTGCGGGTGGTCCGTATCGACCGGTCGTCGGCCGAGGTCCTCTGCGACGACGGCCGCCGCGTCCCGTACGACACGCTGGTGCTGGCCACCGGCTCCAACCCCGTGCTGCCGCCGTTGCGCGGCCTCTTCGAGCCGGACGGGCGTGAGCTGCCGGACGGCGTGCACGCCTTCCGCACCATGGACGACTGCCGGGCGCTGGGTGCGGTCGCCGGTCCGGGCGTACGGGCCGTGGTGATCGGCGGCGGGCTGCTCGGCGTCTCGGCGGCGCGCGCGCTGGCCGCGCGCGGCGCTCAGGTCGTCCTCGCGCAGCAGGGTGAGCACCTCATGGAGCGGCAGCTCGACCCGGAGGCGTCCGCGCTGCTGCGCCGCCACGCGGAGGCGTCGGGCATCGAGGTGCATACCGAGTGCCGGGTGCGCGGCCTGCGGACCCAGCCGGTGCGGGTGGCAGAGCCGGCACCGGGGCCGGAGCAGCACGACCGAGCCGCCACGCCCGCCCCGCCACCCGCGCGAGCCGTCCGCGCGGTGGAGCTGGCCGACGGCTACGAGCTGGAAGCCGACCTCGTGGTGCTCGCGTGCGGCGTCCGCCCCCGCGTCGGGCTCGCGCAGGCGGCGGGCCTCCGGATCGGGCGCGGCGTCGTCGTCGATGACGAGCTGCGCACGTCCGATCCGCGCATCCACGCGATCGGCGACTGCGCGGAGCACAACGGCGTCGTGTATGGGCTGGCCGGCGCGGCGCAGGAGCAGGCGGACCTGCTCGCACGGCTGCTGACCACGCCGACCGCTCCGGCCGTCCTGGCCATCCCGAGCCCCCCGGCCATCCCGGGCACCCCGAGCACCCCGGGCACCCCGAGCACCCCGAGCACCCCGAGCACCCCGAGCACCCCGAGCACCCCAGCCGATCCAAACACCCCGGCCGCCCCGGCCGGCAGCACACCCCACCCCGAC